>CAJQNX010000001.1 GCA_905479795.1 uncultured Candidatus Midichloriaceae bacterium
TCCTGCTTTGCTGGCTCCGGCAATTTCACTTCTGGTTTTACATCCTGCTTTGCTGGCTCCGGCAATTTCACTTCTGGTTTTACATCCTGCTTTGGCAGCTCTGGCAATTTCACTTCTGGTTTTACATCCTGCTTTGGTGGCTCTGGCAATTTCACTTCTGGTTTTGCATCCTGCTTTGGCAGCTCTGGCAATTTCACTTCTGGTTTTGCATCCTGCTTTGGCAGCTCTGGCAATTTCACTTCTGGTTTTGCATCCTGTTTTGGTGGCTCTGGCAATTTCACTTCTGGCTTGTCTAAATCTTGGCCAATATTTATACCCAAGCCTTTTGCTTGTTCTATAAAGTCATTTGAAAAACCTGAATCTGCAAAAACCTCATTCCATAAAAAATTTTGCAATACTAAAGAATAAACAACAGTAAAAAATATTCTATTCATTTTTGGAAATAATTTTCTTTATCTCTTTATCAACTAACTGCTTAACAATGATAGGCAAATGATCATTAAGCCATCGTTTTAATTCTGGTCTCAAAATCTCTTTAACCAGCTCTTCCATCGATTTACCATTATCAGAACGGCTTAATTCATCCTTAAAATCACCATTTTCTTCCTTAACAATATCCGTTAGATCTAAAGTATCGAAATTAACATTCTTCAGTTTATTATTAACTAAGTCATCTTTCAGATTATACAATTCTTGTGAAATCTTCTTATTCTCCGGCAAAATAAACCTTATTATAAATTTTTGCTATAATAATTATTATCAGTATTGTTAATTTTAGTCTACTTTATTATCATTGGATTTTAAATTTGAAGGAATGGTACCTAGATCAATTTGGCTATATGGAACAAAAGGTGTAGTTATTTCTTCTACTGGCATCTGTTTTTCATTTTTGCTTTTATCAAAATGAATAAATGTAAATATTGCTAAGAATATGGTTAAAATTGAATATGAAATTGGATAACCATAAAATCCAAAAATTTTAATAGCAAGCGATACGTAAATTGGCCCAACAATTGAGCCAACGCCAAATGCAATAGTTAAACCCTCTGTACCACGAATTATCTCAGATCTTTTTAAGTTATCACAAACCAAATTCATACTAATTGGATAAATTGTAAATGAAAACATCCCAATAACAGCAACAATTAGAAGCAAAACATTATAATTTACAAATTTATAATATTGTAATACAGAAAATATCAATAATAACACGCTGTACATTACATTAAGCATAATTTGTATTTTTTGCCTATCCATTTTATCTGAAAGACTACCCAATGGATACTGAATTGACACACCAGCCAAAAACGTTATGGCCATTGCAGTTGCTATATGATTAGTATTATCTGCGATTTCTTCTATATACAACGGAAGCATTGTAAAAATTGCAGATATAAACACACCTGAAATAAAACACCCTATAAATCCAGATTTAGATGCATTGTATATTTTTTTCAAGGAAATACTACTATGCTCTTCTAACAAAGGGGGGGTAACAGGAAAACTAGAAAGAGGAATAATGGAGGCAACTACTAATATAGTGGCAATACAAAAAGGCAAAATTGTTAAAATCGTATCCTCTGATAAAAAAAATTGACCCATTGAATAAGAACCATAAAGCACAATCATATACATTGCCAAGATTTTTCCTCTATTATTTTCAGATGAAGAGCATATAATCCAACTTTCAATAATGACGTATAAACCAGCAATACAAATACCTTGAACAAATCTGCAAGTAAAAAATATAAAAATATTATCATTCATACCTGGTAATATTATTGCTATCGCCATAATTGATGCAAGTGTGGTAAATGATTTAACATGCCCAACAACTTTTATTAATGCTGATATCTTTAAAGAACCAAGTAATAATCCTGAAAAATACATAGCTGAAATACCACCAATCAGTAATGACGAATGGCCAGTCATTTTAAATTTCAATGAAACTAGCGTATTCATCAAACCTGAACCTGCTATTAAAAAGGCTGTGCTCAAGAGCAACAATCCTATCGAAAGAAAAATCTCTCTAAACTTTTCATAATTTAACATATCTCACATCACTTTTTAAAATTCTCGGGTTTCCTAAATATATCAGTAAATTACCTCAAATGGCTAATGAATTCTTTATAACTTCAAGATCATTCTTTAAGCTGGGATTTTTACTATTTTGATCATTATACCTTTTTAAATAATATAATATTGTTGAGTGGTCTCTATCTCCTAATTTTTTTCCAATAGTTTTGAGGCTAAGTGAAGTTAATTCTTTAGATATACATGCAATTATTTGTCTTGCCAAAACTAATTTCTGTGTTCTTTTTTTTGATAAAACCTCAACTTTTGATAATCTATAAAATTTTGATACACCATTAATAATAGCCTCCATTGTAATATCCCTATTTGAGCTTTTCATATAATTCTTTATATAAAGAATTATATTATCTAAAGAAGGTTCTTGCCCTGAAATAGTAAGATATGTTGCAAGATTATTTAAAGAAGCCTCTAACTCTCTGACATTGGTGGTAATTTTTTCAGCAATAAGTGCTAAAATTTTCATATCAAATTTAATCTCATTTTTGCTATTATAAAATTCCAAAATTTTTACCCTCAGAGCATAATCAAAATTATTAATATGCACTGTATTGCTTGATATCATGAGGGATTTTGTCCTCATATCTGATAACTCCAAAGAATGCGGTGGCACACTCGATGCTATAACAACTATTTTACCCAACTCTATTAATGAATTTAGAGTAAGAGAAAATTCTCTTTGAGTACTTTCTTTACCACATATAAATTGTATATCATCAATTAAAAAAATATCTATATCATTAACCAAATTTCTCAATTCAAACAAATTGTTACTTTTTACTGCATTAACAAAATTATGCATAAATTTTTCTGCACTTAAGTAACCTACTTTATCATACTTGCTATTATTTTTTATTTGATTTGCAATTGATTGAAGTAGATGAGTTTTCCCCATTCCAACATGGGAATGAACGTAATATATGTTATTATGGTTATAAACTACTTTTTTTGATGAAATATCCAAGCATATTTTATATGCTAAAAAATTACCTTCTCCCACTATATAACTTTCAAAAACAAACTTAGGATTTAATTTAGAAAAGACATCTTTACTAGTTAAATGAGAGAGCTTTGTAGATGACAATTCCGAATTTATATTGTCTTTATTAGCAATTATAATTGAAATCTTCTTAATTTTTTTATCAACTTTTAGTAATTCTTTTTTAATGGTTAAAAAATAATTGTTAATAATCCACTCTCTAACAAAATTGCTCTTAACTGCTATTATAATAGTGCTATTTTCTAATTTATGGAATTCTACTTTTTTAAACCAGGTATCGAATTGCTCCGCTTTTATAATATTTTTTAAATTGGACAAAACCATCCCCCATAAATATTCTCCGTATTCTTCACTAATATTTGATAATGAGGCAGATGTGTTAATATATTCCATAATAAAAATTTCAAATTAAAGTCCAAAATATCCTGTCCTCAAAAAGAGGTTTTAAAAATACTTCAAAGATGTTTCATACATGTATATTTGTACTATTTTTATCATTTCGTAAAGGAAATTAATTGCATTTTTATTAAAAAATTTTATTGACTTAAGCTACAACAGACATTTAGGAGAGTACAGCAATACTCTGCTTTATGGCTAAAGTTTTTGTCATAAAGTTGGCTGCACTCATTTTTCATGCGTATCTCCACCTACTCAATATTAGCAACAATTTATTATGTAAAAAATACTTTTTTTTATTAATCAAGCAAGTGAGGAAATTTAAGAGTGAAAACAGTATATCCATTCATTTTTGCTGATGAATAACAATTGATGTTACCATTTAAATCTTCCATTACTAATTTACAAAATTCCAAACCAATTCCTGTACCACTTGTACTATTACTATAAAATCTATCAAATACCACCTTGACATCATCCTCACTCATTTTTTTACCATAGTCTATATAGTAAATTGTACTTGGCTTATCAGGTTCCGTTCTAATCTCAATAAGTGTGTTTTCACCGCTACGATTATATGTATTTTTTATTAAATTAATAATAATATATTTCAAACAATTATACGCACACTTCACTTTGAAATTTTCACTAATTTTAATCTTAATATTCCTTGCATCTGGCATTAATAGCTCACAATCTTCAACTGCCTCATATATACATGGCTTAATACTAAAAACAGATTTTTCCTCTTTTTTTACAGATTGACTAAGGACTGTCAATAAATTTTCTATCATATTTAATCCATGTAGATTTATTTTCTCTAAATTTACTCCTATACCCTCTATAGAAGAAATATTTTCTTTAGAAAATTTACAATTCTTATGATCATCCAAAACCTCTACTTTAGCCTCCTTCAGTTCATCATTTAGTAATTGACTATATCCATATAATACTGCAATAGGCGTTTGAATCTCATGTACTATTAAATTAGCAAGCATTCCAGTAATTTCCAATTTCTTTTGTTGCTCTTCTTCTTTATCATCAATTTTTTGCTCTTTATTTTTTATAAGAAATATCGTAATGAATATGGCAGAAACATATATATAAGCCAATATTATCAGGCTTTTTAAATCAAATGTAAAATTATCAATATTTATAAAAACATGTGTCAAGTATCCCAAACTAAAGCCAGCTGTTAAACTGAATAAAAATCCAGCGACATTTAAAAATTGATAAAGCAATAAAATCGAAAGCACAGCATTTACAGCCCAAAAACTATTATTATCAGCATTAAACAACATAAAGCTTGCTAAAAAAGGTAAGCAAAAAGTCATTATAAAAAAGTAATAATATGGCACCACTTTTTCTTGAAACCTATGCGTAACTAAAATATCTCTAAAAATCATTAAAAATACCAATATGTACCCCATAATAGTAAGTACAAGTAATGTCACGGAACTCTTATCTAAATAAAAACTATAAACAAAGAAATAGCAAAAAATAAATATACTGAAACGTGTATATAGAGGCTCTTGTTGAATAAAGGTCTCTTTAAAACTCTTAGATATTGAGATTTTTTTAAATTTCGTACGCTTTATTTCCCAACGCCTTCCTTCTAACATAAAGAAAATTTCAATTTCTTTTAAGATTTCTTTAAATGTAAATTCTCGAAGCTTCTGTGAATAATGACAACCAAAAAAACCAATAGCCACACCAATTTGCGAAGTTAGTACATGTAGCATTATATATTCTGGAAAACATAAAACAGTAATCACTGCAAATAAAAATCCACCCAACACCCCATAAATAAATGAATGTTTTCTAGGCTGAAAATCATACAATCCTGCAAAAAATGGAATAAGGATCATCTGAGTTCCAAAAGTTTTAAATAGCCAAAAAATTTCAAATAAATTACTAGATATCAAAAGTAGCGGAACTAGAGAGATTATAAGAATAAAAAGTCTCAAAATTCTCAATTCCTGTTTATCTGTTAAGTCAGGAAACAACACTTTTATAAAATCTTTTGTGATAATAACACTTGCTGAATTTAAATATGAATCAGCTGTAGACATAATGACTGCAAACAATCCCACAATCATAACTCCCTTAATACCAATAGGCACATAATGACTAATGAATCTAAATATCACATTTTCAGTTAACCCAACATCGTTGGCCTTCATTATGTAAGCAATGATACAAAGAGAAAGCATAAAAGGAATTGAGATAAAGAACAAATTTTGAAGTATTACTTTTAACTTTTTTGGCGTAGCAGCCAACATCAAATATCTTTGCATTAGTGGTGGGGCTATTTCTGGCAAAAGTGATGCTGTTAAAAAACTTAGTAGTATAACAATATTTTTAAAGCTAAAATCAAATTCAAAAGTTGATTCAGGAATGTTTAAAATAATTTGCTCAACCCCATTAAATTTCCAGCTCACTATAGCATAAGCAATTGGTATTATAAGAAAAAATATCATAAATTGATAAATATCAATTGCCATAATACCCTTTATACCACCCACCATACCATATACTGAAATAATGAAATATCCTAGCAACACTCCCAGTGAAAAACTCATTCCAAAAAAATATGAACACATCGCGCCAATGGCAATTGCTTGCACACATATTGCCCCTATTGTTTCAACAACAGAAGCTAAAACTGTTATGAAACCACCAGATTTACCGTATAGCTTTGCCATAACCTGGCTTATTGTTGAGCAGAATTGCAAATTATAAATTTTTGGCACTAGAAATTTTGAGGACATCAACCAAAAAAACGGTTGCGATAGAATGAAAATCAAAATAATTAGCCCCCCATTATATAATTTATCAACATAGCCAATTGCTGTACCAGCGCCTATTCCAGTTGCAAAAATTGTACAAACAAACATAATGGTAGAGTAATTTTTCAAACCAAATGAAAAATCATCTGCTTTTTTAATTTTTCTAAAATAGTAAAATGCAATTCCAAAGCATATTAATACGTGAATTATGACCAACGAAATATCAAAAATTGATAAATTTTGTGGATTTAACATAGGGTAACCTAATAAATTTCATCTAATTATTTATACAACTTAAAAATTTCTTTTCAATAAAAATTTTTGGATTTTTATTTTGTAGTTATTTTCATAACACTATACACATCGCCTAAACGGGAATTATAATTTTCACATTACTATTGGCAAAATTATAAAGTTTATCTTTGCGACTTATCTATACAAATTTTTTAATTTAATCATGATAAATTTCCCAGTTTTTTTATGAAGCTTTTCGTATATCTTACAACAACTTCATAAACTTCAGCTAAACAAACATTTGAAGTAATGTGCAATTTTAAACTTGCATTAGCGATCTATTTTGAAAAATTGATTTTTTATAACTAAACCATCAATAAACATCTTTATACAAAATAAGAAATTTTAGTTGACAAATCTCTTTTTTTCTGCAAGCTTTTAGCTGTGGTAGTTGTAACTAAGTATATTTAAGGAGATTGTCATGAATAAATTATTCACAATAGCATTAACATTAAGTGTTGTATTATCAAGCTTTTCTGCAATTGCGGGCTGGGGAGGATAAAGTATAAAGTTTTTACAAACTTTATATCATTCTGATGATTATTCATCAGAAGTTACTGCGGGTGCATTTTATCATGTCCCAACAAGGATTAGGTAAAGTACGCTAGCAGTAAAACAAAAAGTGAGATAGTAATTTGATACTATTTGAGGGGGGAGTGCTTTCAAAATCATTGAAGGTTATAGAGTTAGATCTTCAACTTTCATTGATTACAAATACGCATTACCCCCCGTAACTTCAAACATATTAAAAACAATACTTAAGTAGCTCTTGCTTTGACACTCCGTCACTTTTATCTGAATAATAACAGATCTTTCCATCCTGAAGGGCGTAAATTTTATTTCCATATTTTACAGCATACTCCAAATTATGCGTAACCATAATACATGTGATACTTCTTTCTTTCATTACAGAAATTGTCATATCCATAATCTTATCTGAAATCTTAGGATCAAGAGCGGATGTATGCTCATCTAATAGCAATAATTTTGGTGGATTTATTAATGTAAGTGCAAGTGCTAGAGTTTGTTTTTCTCCACCAGACAATTTACTTACCAATACATTTTTTTTACAAATCATACTCTCATTGTAAGGTATCATAAAATCATAAAAAAGATCATTATCTGTTTTTGGAATTATCTTTTCTAATCGCATTAAAAAATTTTCAAACACAGAAAAACTTTCAAATAAACTTTCTTTTAAATTTTGCGTAATTGTGGCTACTTTTTTAAAGTACTCTTTATTAGCAAATGACTTAATTGATTTTGAATCAAATAAAATATCACCCTTAGAGAAAGAAATATTTTTATTGATTGCATTTAGCAAAGAACTTTTTCCAGAACCATTGTGCCCGATAATAACAATAAAATCGCCACAATCAACATCTAATGAAATATTATCAAGCACCTTCTGATTGTTGTGTGGCAAGATATATTCTAAATCTTTAATTTTTAACAGTTGTTTTCCCATGGCTTTTGTTTTTTGTTCGACATAATTTTTAATAAAATTACAAGAATAAGCCCAACCAATAATTTCAAATATATTGGGTTAACTCCTATTCTCAAGAAAAGTGTGACAATTAAGTAATATAACAATGCTCCCATAAGACATGCTACACAATCAATTTTAACTGAAAAATTCTTATATCTAAATATTTTTTTCATTGTTTGAATCCCTATAAGCCATGCTGCTATAGCTGTGAGGGCTATACCAAATCCCATATTTATGTCTGTAAATCCGTAAATTTGACAAGTAAGCGCCCCACTCCCTGCAGCAAGCGCATTACTAAAAGCTAAACCAATCAACCTATATTTCTCTGGATTGTGTCCCAACCTATATAACAAATTTTTATTATCACCATAGGCTCTTATTCTTAATCCTAATTGAACATTAAGTAAGAGAGAAACTACGGCTATGCAGAAAAAAGCGTATAATACGGAAAATACAAAATCTGAATTATCATGGAATACATAACTAATATAAGTTAGTACAGTTGTGTGATTATATGTTGTTAAATTTGGAGAACCCATAATTTGCAAATTTATGCTATACAGCATAAAAATCATCAATATCCCTGCAATCAAACTATCAATTTTATCATGCCTTTGTATAAATCCAACAACAATTCCCGCTAATGCTCCAGATGATATAGCAATAAATAATGCCAAAACTGGGTTTATTGACTCAATTATCAATCTTGCATAAACAGCAGCCCCTAAAACAAAACTACCCTCTACTGTTAAATCTGTGATCTTCATTACTTCATAAGAGAGATATATCCCCAGAACCAATGGCACAAGTATAAAACCTTGTAGAAAAATGTCTATCACAGATTGCATATTCTAGCCTTTGACAATTAATTCTTGATCATATAAAGCATTTTTTAGTGGCTTTAACAATGAAATTTTATTTTTAAAAATAATTAAATTAGGGTTACTGTCAAATTTATTATTTATTTTGTCACTCTTAACAATTTGTGACACCACTATTTTTGCCCCAACAATTCCCAACTCTTTCTCCTTAACACCAAGCGCCACATCTGCACCATTTTTGACACTGCCCTCATCAGAGGCAATTACAGGAATATTATTTTTCCTTGCAATATTCACTATTGAAGGAATAGCACTCACCACTAGATGATCCTTCAAAACTAATATGGCCTGTGATTTTTCACTTATACCTTGCAATGCAGAAAAAATTTCGGGCATGCTTTGTATTGAAATAACTTGCATATTACACCCAATATCTTTCAAAAGCCTATTTAGTAATTTTGACTGATTAAAAATTCTAGTATCATTACTGTGAATCAGAGTTAAATACTTAGGCTTATAAATAAACGTTTGTATGAATTCTACAAACTCTTCCATTGGCACTGCATCTTCGACATTTGTCAAATTAGCATTTTTTGCTTTATCTTCTTCAGAAAGCTCGGCTGCAATACTTACTACTTTTTTATCTTTTTTTAACATTTGTATAGCTAATTGCGTTGCATTTGTTCCAATAGGCACGACAGCATCATAATTGTTATTTGATACTTGCTGAAAAATAGTTTTCATTAAATTTGGATCACCTTGAGCATTATAAATTGTTAATTTATATTCTCCCTTTATCTCACTTTCTAAATGCTCCTTAAACCCATCAACTATGTCATTCATAGCGTGATGATTCATTGGCATGATGATAGCAATTTTATAATAGTTTTCCTCTGCGTGAATTTCCTTTGAAGAAACAAGCAAAGCAAACACAAATAAGATATATTTAATAAATTTTGACATAGAAGGTTTACATAAATAATTAAAGTAGTACATTTTCGATAATACAGTATCGACACTATAAGTAGACGTTTAACAACAGCTGAAACGCCACCATCGAAATAATGCAATCTGAAATTTATATAAACAAGTCATACTGACAAGATATATTATATATTAATATTAATCAATAAAAAATCCATAAAATACTTTGAGAGTTTTCAATAAAAGAGAGAAAAAACTATAAGGTAGCATAAAGTAAAGAAGGGTAACCTTTAGGGAAGGAAATAAGAAAATAAAACAAGAGTATGGGCTGCTGTTAATAGGAACAGATTCAAAGCTATTGCAATTAAAGTAGGAGATGGCAGGAAGAAAAACTATATTGAAATAGCCATTGAATTAGAAGAGAAATATGAAGCATATTGTCATTATAAAAAGCAAAGGTTCACTTAAGAACAAAATCGTACACTTGTTTAGTTGAAAGCTTCAATTCATATTTGCAGGATATGTTAGTCAGACTAAATTGTAAAACTAAGAGATTTAGCAAGTCTTTTGCGAAACTTAGACTATCTCTTGTTATGGTTTTTATACAAATTTAGGATCAATACTAGAGGCAATCCATTTGACTCTAAAACTTAGATACTTTGCCATGCATGATCATTACATCCAACTCCATCACCATCAATGTTTCATGGTGCATTATATTCATCAACACCACTATCTGGCTTACCAGATACTACAGCATATTCACCCTCATTTATACGTTATATATGGTAACTGCATATTTTAACCTAAATTATTTATTATATAAATAAAAAATAAGTTTTTATGGGACTTTATGCTTATGTAGGGCTCCAGACGTAGCACCAATAGTATAACAATCTGTGAATATTGAATTCCTCAGACTCTATATAGCATTTTATTGATTTTAAGAAAAAAAATGCTATTCAGTAAATTAAGATGTTATAGAACTTCATCAAGACATTATCTCCTCTTCCATACTTTTCTTTGCGACATAAGATTGCAAAACGGGATGATAAGCTACTTTGGAAATAAAAGCAAAATATTTTCCCCTTTCATCCCAAAACATCCCAAAATAATACTATTATATCCCACACAATTATGCTATATATAGAAACATAAGGTAGTTCCTAAAATTTTTACTTATGCAGTTAAATAAATGAGCAACAGTAACACCATTTTTCTCTCGACTTATGAGGGTAAAATAGATGACAAAAACAGAATTTCTATACCTGCGAGCTTTAGAAATATTTTAGAATGTAAAGCTAGTAGAGAGATTTATGCATATAGCTCTTTTATCAATGAATGCATTGAGGTATGTACCTTTGAAAGAATTGATAAACTACAAAATTTCTTGGAAAACATGGAATTGTTTTCAGATAAAAGAGATGCCATAGCAACGGCAGTTCTTGCAGATTGCGTTCCCATGCAATTAGATTCAAAAGGCAGAGTCTCTTTACCAGAAAGATTGGTAAATTTTGCAAAATTTAGTAAAAAAGTATTTTTTGTAGGCAAAGGTTTGACCTTTGAGATTTGGGATAAAGATAAATTTAATACCTATTATAAAAAAGCTAGACAAATTGCCAAGGAAACCTCGTTTTCATCATAAAAAATAAAAGAAATAGAATAAAAAATGGAAAAGCCTGATCACATACCAGTACTATTAAATGAAGTAATTGATATTATAAACCCAGCAAGTAACAAAATTTATGTTGATGCAACTTTTGGAGCTGGAGGTTATACAAAAGCAATATTAGAAAAAGCTTCTTGCAAAGTCATAGGCATTGATTGCGATCAAAACACAAAACCCTATGCTGAAAATTTAAAAAATAATTTTTCCGATAGATTCAGTTATATCAATGAAAATTTCACAGAAATAGACAACATCCTAAAAAAACTAAATATTCCAAAAATTGATGGAATTGTTTTTGACCTAGGAGTTTCATCTATGCAGTTAGACAATAAGGATAGAGGTTTTTCCTTTAGTGGAGATGGACCTTTAGACATGAGGATGGATAATTCATTATCAACCACTGCAACTAATTTAATAAACACATTGTATGAAGAAGAATTAGCCAATTTAATATACGAACTTGGCGGAGAAAGAAAATCACGCATAATTGCCAAAAACATTGTACAATTTAGGCAAAAAGAAAAAATAAAATCTACGTCAGAATTAGTAGAGGCAATTGGTATAAAGAGGTATAGCGATAAACTTCATTTTGCAACAAAAACATTTCAAGCACTTAGAATCGCAGTCAATAATGAATTAGAAAATATAAAATTAGCCTTAAATAAATTACCCTCTTTATTAGCACCCGGAGGCATAATATGCACCGTATCATTTCACTCATTAGAAGATAAGATAGTTAAAGATTTCTTTAAAACCTTATCTAGTGAAGAAAATTTTGAAAAAATAAATAAAAAGGTTATTACTCCGCTCTATAAGGAAATTAGAAAAAATCCAAGAGCAAGGTCATCAAAATTAAGAGCTTTGAGGAGAATAATATGAAATTAAAAATATCGTTATTATTTTTAATTTATAGTACTCTATTAATTGTCATTATATTGACTTTATTTTCTATTAAATCCAGGGTCATCACCCAAAACAAAGAATTGAATTGGCTTAACAGTCAAATTTCACAGGAAAAAAATAATATCCAAATACTTAAAGCAGAACTATCCTATTTGACAACTCCAGAAAGAATTAACAAACTGCAAAAGAAATATTTAAATTTAAAAAATATTGATAAACGCCAATATCATACGTTGGATGAGTAATGAGTAGCATAAAAATAATATACACAAATGAAGCATCGGATTGTGAAGTAATTCAAATAAGTCACAGACGAATTCAAATCGTATTTTTTAGCATGTTTATAATATTACTTACTTTGATATTAAGAATTTTTGACCTATCAATTTTTAACTATAGTGACTTGCAAAGTATCACTCAAGACAAAAATGAAATCAACATTAGAAATAATATCATTGATAGAAATGGAATTATTTTAGCATCCACTTTACCTACGGCATCCGCTTATATATACCCAAAACATTTTACAAATTCAATTCAGTCTCTAAAATATATTTCAAAAATTATAGACATAAACATCGATGAACTAGAGGAAAGACTCATAAAAAACAAGCATTTCATCTGGCTCAAACGCCACTTAACACCTTTAGAACAACAAGCTTTACATAATTTAGGTATACCAGGAATACACTTTGTAAATGACCAAAAAAGAATTTACCCACATAAAAATTTATTTTCACATTTAATAGGATTAGTGGATATAGATAACAATGGTATATCAGGCTTAGAATCATCTTTTAATGAGGATTTAAAAGACCCAGAAAAAACAGATATCCAAACAAGCTTAGATGTAAGGATACAATATATTGTAAAGCAGGAGCTAAACAACGTAATAAAACTACATGATGCAATTGGTGGCACTGCAATTGTAATGGATGTAAATACGGGTGAATTAATAAGCTCAGTGAGTCTGCCAGATTATAATCCGTACGATGTTAAAGAAATCGGAAATAAAAAATTATTCAACCAAGCAACCCTTGGTGTGTATGAAATGGGATCAGTATTAAAAGCTCTAACCTTAGCTATAGGTATAGATTCTGGTGACATTGATTTAAGTGATTCATTTGATGTTTCTACCCCTATCAAAATTGACGCCTATCAAATTAAAGACTATAGAGGTGGCAAGGGTGGTGTTTTATCGATCCCTGAAATTTTAATGTATTCTTCAAATATTGGCGTAGCTCATATAATCAAAGAGGTTGGTATTGCAAAACAAAAAGAGTATTTTAAAAAATTGGGACTTCTTACAAAAATTAATGTTGAGGTTCCGGAAAAATCTAACCCAATATTTCCAACTGATAGAAGATGGAAGGAGCTTCGCTCCATAACAATGAGTTATGGGCATGGAATATCTATGACCCCTGTTCACTTAATTCAAACTTTTTCAGCTATAGTCAATAATGGAATCCTAAGAAAGGCCACAATAATAAAAGATAAAAACAATGAAAGTAACGGAAAGCAAATATTCAAACCTCAAACTTCTTTATTAATGAATAAAATTCTAAGGTTAACTGCAACAAGCGGTTTTGCAAGACGTGCAAATGTAGATCAATATTTAATTGGAGCAAAAACAGGGACAGCAGAAAAAATTATTAATGGCAAGTATAGTAAAAAATTAAATATAGCATTATGTGCGGCTGCATTTCCTATGAATGATCCTAAATATGCAATTATAATTCTTGTAGATGAACCAAAGCAAAACAGTATTAACCATGGATTTGCCACAGGTGGTATGGTTGCTGCACCAGTTGTATCAAGCATAGTATCAAAAATTGCTCCGATACTAGATCTAGCACCAATAGATCATAACGATCCCAAGATAAGCAAAGCTCTTTATGTAGATTATAAACCAATGTACAAAAGATTCGCTAAACGTTAAAATCAGCCAAACAGGAGATAAAAAAAGATATCAGTGTATATAAATAAAATATTCTTTAATTAAGCGAATTCGACAATTCAAGCGCATCAATAAATAATATCCCTTCAGTATGATCATATTCATGCTGAGCACATCTGGAAAACCATTTCCAATATTCGCTTGAAGATCCCTTTATATTTAATTCTTTCTTCTTAAGATTTTCATCTATATAATTCAGCTGAATATCAATTGGTCTCTTGACGTCAACTATTCCATTGTATTTCTTTATCACATGCTCCATAGGAACCGACAAACAACCTTCAGGTAATATTGTTTGCTCATCTGAATTATAGTTTATATTTGGATTTAGAAAAAAATATGGTCTATGCTCTATTATCATTTCTGGTAATGAGTTAGAATTTATTAATTTCTCATCCATTATTCCAACTAATTTTTTCTGCCCATTTTCTTCAATTATTTTAGGAGTTTTTTTCATAAACTTACTCTCATACACCATTTTTACATCTACAAAAGTAGGTACAATTTCCTTTATAACAATGCTTTCTCCTGCTTCCAGTTTTTTTCTCAAATACCTAGGATCCTCAAGATTTTTATATTCATCATCTATTAAAATTTTAGAAATAGGTATATCTACAATAAATGCCTTTATTGGCACACCAACTTGTATTGCTGCTATTCCAATACCACCTTGATTATACATAGTAGGCAATAATTTATTTGTCATAAACTTGACAACTAATGACAAATCATCCTCATTTATTTTTACTGATTTAAATCTTAATATCCTATCATCCTCAGGTTCTTTTAGTACTTTTAAAAGACCTGTTTCTTGATCAATTATACTTTTAAATATCCGACCTTCTATATTAACTTCTAGAAGTTCGTTATCACCTAATGATAATTTATAATTTTTCTTGTCCATGTTATTTTTTGATATATAAAAAGCTGATGCCACACAAAAACAAATTATCAAAAACAATTGCATAACTATAGCCCTTTTATTGTGCCAGACAAATGATAAAAATCCCAATACTTTTTTAGATCTACGCATATTTACCTTACACTAAATGCAAATAAAAAAAGCAGAGCAAAACGCCCTGCTTTTAAAAACTCTAAAAGTATTAGTCTTAGAAGCTTAATTTTACACCAGTCATGAAGATATGACCTTTGTTATTGTTATCTTTGTTAGCTTCAGAAGCCTGAGAAGCTTGATTCATTTTGAATGAAGAAAACTCAACATAAGGCAATATACCTGGAGCCACTTTATAATCAACACCTATAACTGTATTTCTAAGTTTGTTATGTGTTTTATTATCACCAACTTTTTCAATACCTTTCTTACCTTGTAAATGAGTTAAACTTGCAGATATAGGACCATTAGCATAACCAACACCAGCTGTCCAATAGCTTGTTTTACCAAATTCAACAGCACTAGCAGCGGTAGAAGAACCATACTTACCCCAGTCACCATAAGAACCACCAACTGTA
>CAJQNX010000002.1 GCA_905479795.1 uncultured Candidatus Midichloriaceae bacterium
AATATTTTTACGGCTGAAATTAAGAAATTTTCAAATCAAGAAATCGGATATTTTTACCGTGGGAAAAAATTAACTAATGACTGGATGTTTTATGAGGCGAAGTTTAAGGGATACAATGAAGACAAAAATAAAATACAAGCAGCCATTAAAGAAATTCAGGAAAAACGATCCTCTACTCAACCAATAAAATCTAAGACAGGAGGATCTACTTTTAAAAATCCACCTAATCAAAAAGCATGGCAATTAATAGATCAATGTGGATTAAGAGGAATGAAATTTGGTGGTGCAAAATTCTCTGAACTGCATTGCAATTTCCTCATAAATGAAGATGATGCAAAAGCTTCAGATCTAGAGCATTTGATTAATCTAGCTAAAGGAAAAGTACAAGATAAATTGGGTGTCAATCTAGAAGAAGAAATAAAAATTATAGGTAATTAATTACAACAATAAAAATCAAAAAAAAATAGTACTTTCTAAATGATTATTGGGCATTGAATTAGAATTACCCATTGAAGTAAATGAATTATCAAATAATGGGTTATGGTGAAATATTTGATTGTTAATTTGAGGGTTGTTATCACCATTATCACAATAAAAAGCTTCATTCAAATCCTGATTTGCATCAAAGTCATTTATCGTAGAATTATCATTTTAAAAAATTAAATATACTAATAGTAGCAATCAATAAACATTTTACAATAATCAGGATAACTTAATAGAAATTATCAATAGAGTCATTTTTTACTTCCTTCACTGTTTAAAATATAAATATATCCACTGATATGGTAATATGATATTTTATAGAAATATACAATAAATTGCAAATCACCAATTATTGATATGAAAGATAATCATGAGCTCTCTAAATTCTTCTGGGAGTGTATAAAACCATACTGGGTATATTATACGCTAATGGCACTTGCACCAATTTTAGGGGGATTTTATATTAGTTTGAATAGTTATGTTGTTAAAATGTTGATAGACATGATGACAGTAAATGTACATTTATCCTTTTCAAATTTAATTGCGCCAATTGGATTGTTCATATTTGCTCAAGCTTATATTGACATTATATGGAGGGTATCTAATTTTGCCGAGTGGAAATCAGAACCATATGTTAGAAAAGCAGTACTGACCAAAGCTTTTGCCTATGTCCAACAACACTCCTACTCATATTTTCAAAATAATCATATCGGTACAATCACAAGTAAAATTAAAGGAATTTTAATAGGTTATGATAATGTAGCTAGCACAATTCATCATAAATTACTCACTCCTTTTTCCTCATTTATAATAACAACTTTTGCTTTATCTATTGTAAATATTTGGCTTGGTGTATTTGTATTTATTTGGTCAATATTATTTGTAATTACAATGTACAAATTAACAGGTAAGCTTTCTAAATATTCTAATATAGTAAGTGAATCAAAGCATAGATTGTTTGGAATTATTGCGGATAATATATCAAATATTATTACAACAAAAATATTTAATATAAGGGGAGATGAATTTGAAAAGTTAAAAAGTGAATTTGATAAAGATACGATTCCCAAAGAAGTGGCAATGTATAAATACGATTTTAAAGTGCAAATTGTTGCAAGTATTTTTTACTGGTTACTATTGACTTCGATTTTAATTGTGATGATTTATCTCAAAAATAATGAGCTAATTACTCTTGGAGATTTTGCATTTGTTTTTGGCATTATATTTGCAGCAAGTGATCAACTGTGGCATGCAATTCTAAATTTGAGAGATTTACATGCATCAATAGGGGATTTAAAGCAATCGTTTACAATACTTGAAGATAAGCATGAACTGTTGGATAAGCAAAATGCTAACAATCTGCTAATAACTAATGGTAAAATTGAATTTAAGAATGTTAATTTTGGATATAGCGGTGATCAGTTAGTTTTGAGCAATTTTAATTTAACAATTCATCCGGGGGAAAAGATTGGGTTAGTTGGAATTTCAGGCGTTGGTAAATCTACAATTATAAGTTTATTATTAAGATTTTTTAAAGTAACTTCAGGGGAAATATTAATTGATGAACAGAATATAAATAATATTACAGAAAGATCTTTATATGATTCAATTGCTATTGTTCCTCAAGATATCATGCTTTTTCACCGCAGTATTCAAGATAATATAAAACAAGGGAATGTAAATGCAACTAATGAAGATATTAAAAATGCAGTGAAAAAAGCGTATGCTCAGGAATTTATAGAAAAATTTCCAAATAAATATGATACTATAATAGGTGAGAGAGGAATAAAAATTTCGGTGGGTCAAAGGCAAAGAATTGCCATTGCACGAGCACTTTTAAAAAATTCTCCTATTCTTATTTTTGATGAAGCAACTTCTGCGCTGGACAGCATCACTGAAAAATATATTCAAAAAACTACGCAGGATATTATTAGAAAATCTGATAAAACAATGATTGTCATCGCTCATCGTCTATCTACTCTCAAAAATCTCGATAGAATTATAGTTGTCGATGGAGGGATGGTGATTGAGGAAGGTACGCACAAGGAGCTTGTTGCAAAGAATAATGGTAAATATAATAACTTGTGGAAGCTACAAAGTGATTTTTTTATTTTTTGATAGTTATTACTTTATCAGTATAATACTACAATCAGATGTTATCTTAGCTTCATTTTAAATTTTTTGACACCTCAAGAATTTTGTGAGAGCATGAATTACAAAGTGAATTAGGGTTGTTATTGTCAGTTTAATTCACTCCTAGGTCAAATTAGGCGATACTCCCCCCACCAACTATAAAAGGAGAAGAGCCCAAAAATTTCAAAATTTGAGTGTTTAATGAATTTAAGTTTGACGCGGCGTTGTTGATATGTTTGGATAGGAAGATGATTTATATATACCTATGCCTATAACAACCAGATCTCAATTAGCGGGTGCTATTTCAGCTGCTTGGCAGGAGTGTGATGATCATGATTATATTTTTTGCAGTTCATCATTTTCCTGAGATTCCTTTAGAAATGGTAGAAGAAATTGCAACACACTTAATTGAGAATACTGATATAAATAATCCTGAAGAACTTATATTTCAGGAGACTGATATATATGATAATTATTATAATTATAATGTATATGAATATTATAATGATTATATCAATAAGCTAGGCACCGTCAATTCAACGGAAGAACAGGTGTAACAGAACCTTTGTCTTGAAAATTAAGCACCAACTTCTGATAGTTTCATGACTGACATCAATTCCTCTATATAATAGCTGCTCTCTCACATCCATATAACACTGATTAAACTATGATATTGCCATATTGCTTGTCCTATTATTATCATTGGATATCTGTGTCTACTTGCTGTACCCTTCATCTTCTCTGATATTTGTTTTTTTTGATTCTGTTCAATACCTGTTATCTAGTTCTTTTTAACTTGATGGTGCAAGGTATAGTATAAAAACAAGAAAGATTTAGATGATTCAATGGATGAGTTACTTCATAAAATTTTTGAAATAAATAATAGGGTAGGGTGGTATAAAAAAATTAAGATATATTTGTACCGCATTTAACTTTTTATTCTTCAGTACAATTATTAATTATATTTGATTAGTTTGTACCATCTTAGTACAACTTATTTTTTCAGAGTTTTTTGAACCATTTAGTTATTTACGATGAAAGGTTTTGTACACATCGCTGTCATTTCTTTTCCCTGCTACAGTAATGTATAAGATTGAGCTATTTTCAATTCTAAAAATTAATCTATATTCGCCAATATCCTTGCGATAATAAGTGTATTTAGATTGTGATATCATTTTTTTAATATCAGTGTGCTTGGGATTTTTAGCTAAAGCGAATATTTCCTTAACAACTTGTTTAAATTGCTTAGGATCTAATATAAAAAAAAATTTATCGGCTTGCTTACTTAGATTAATTAAAAGCATCTTTTAGCTTTATCATAGTTTTTTCTACACCAATATACCCTTCTTCCTCAGCAATATTAGCCTCGTTAAGCCAATATGAATCTTCAATTCCTTGCAGTCTCTCATATTCTTTTTTACTCAATAACACAGCTTCATTATTGTGTCTTTTTATAAAAACAGGTTTATGCATGGCTTCTGTAAGATATTCACCTAAGTGAGTTTTAAATTCAGTGCTATTAATACTCATTATTATATTTATTTTAAATTATACATTTGGACTAATATAGCTGCATTAGTTAAAAAAGTCAATACTACCAATACGATCGATAAGGTTAAGTAAGCTGAACATTGTTAATAATAAATGTATTAAAAACACAAGTTTTGGCACCGTCAAGTTAAAATGATAGTGGACTATAGATATTGAACAAAATCTGGAAAAATCATAAAATCCTAAGAAAAATAAATATCAATAAAATGAAAGATACGGCAAGTAGACACAGATATCCAATGATAATAATAGGACAAGCAATATGGCAATATCATAGGTTTAATCAGTGTTATATGGATGTGAGAGAGCAGCTATTATATAGAGGAATTGATGTCAGTCATGAAACTATCAGAAGTTGGTGCAATAAATTTGGTAAAGATTTTAAAAAAAATCATCAAAAAGTAGCAAAGGAAAGTAACAGATAAATGGCATTTAGATGAGATGACAATGAAAGTAAATGGGGAATATTTTATACTGTGGAGAGCGGTAGATTAAGAGGGATATGAGCTGGATGTATTTTTACAGAAGTGCCGTAATACAAAGTCAGCAATAAGGTTTTTATCTCGATTGTTGCAATCATATTCAGAGCCAATAGTCATTGTTACAGATAAATTAAGGAGTTGTAATAAGCCAATTAAGGTAACGTGTCCTAAAACAAAGCATAAAAGTCACAAAGGACTTAATAATCGTGTAGAAAATGCACATCAACCATCACGAAAAAAGGAAAAATGCCTAATAAAGTTCAAATCACCTTGGGGAATACAACAAACTCTGTCATTAATGGGAAAAGTAAGAAACATCTTTGCTGTGGATGCAGGAAGATATACTAATACAGCTAATATTCAAAGGAATCACTTTCAAAATGCTAAGTCTGTTTGGGACGAAGCTATGAAGGTGATAGCTGCTGCCTAAAATTTAAGGATCAGGGTTATATTATACCACAATATTATAATTGCTTTAGTCAAATGTGAGCTCATTTTTAGTGAGAATATGCAAATTTTAGCAGCCAAATAATTTTAATATGCGTAAAATATGGTGATATGAGCCGTTAAGATCCTTAGTTTAGGAGCAGCGATATCAATAATATACAATTAATCCTTTTCTTCATCTTTATTATTTAAAATTCGCTCATCCATACGATACATCTTATCTTCAAGTAATAATATATTTTTAATTCCTAACTTATCACCTATTACAGCAAGCCATTTAATAAGGTGTCTATTAGTTTCTTTCGCCATCTTTTGTTGTTTGTGTGGCTTCAATCCTTCTATCGTTTCTAAATTGTGCTGCCTATCCATTTGTTTTATAAACAATGCTTCATGATCACCTATCTTAATTAGCTTATCTAGTGTTTGCTCAAGTGTGAGCATAATGCGTTTGCCATCTTCAAATCTCACTTTTGTTAGCCTATCCACCATTTTAGCTATTCTTTGATTGAACTCTTTTTCCACTGTCTCCACTGTACATTCTGAATCCTCCGCTACATCATGAAGAATTGCTGCAATAATAATATCAGATTTGGGATAATGCTCTGCCACCATTCCAGCAACTGCTAGGGGGTGGAAGTAAAAAGGATGATCTCCTGTTTTTCGCATCTGTGTACCATGCCACTTCCTAGCAAATGTAATCGCCTTTTCTATCAGCTTCATGTTCAGCTTCACATTATCTTCTTTGCTTATTACCTCTAATTTGCTCAGCAAATCTGCACTATATACGCACTTATTGTTATATTTTTCATATTCTTTATCCAATTCATAATGAAAGTCTTCATCATTTAATGCCGTGTCCTTACTTCTTGGTTCATCAGGATAGCTGCCATAAGCACCACTGTCTTTTTCTAATTTGGTTAGATAACTTAACGCCCATATAAAGCCCACTATAGCAGGTGCACATAGCGCCCAAATTCCGTAATATCCAAACCATGATGTGAGTAGAATTAAACCATAAGATGAAATTGCATATCCTGTAGCCCCTGATATCCCAAAAGTAGTTGCAACTGCTGTGAATCGCTTAGATACAGGGAAATGCTTTAACCACATAACTATGTTGATAAGATTAGACATAGCTGGAATATAAATTGCACATTGTAAAAAATATATAGTTATCTCTCCATTTATTAATACAATTTTATTGAGACAGAAAGGCATATATAATAATGCCATTGTACCTGCAACAATACTCATTTTTCTTATTTTGATAGGGTGAAATTTACTACACAGATATGCCATTAAAGCAGAACCTAAAACTGAATATATAGAAACTTTAAAATTGTGATTTACTACCGCCTCAGGCGTCATATCTAAATTGCTTTTCATAAAATCACCTAAGTAAATATAGGTACAATAAAAACAAATAGGCGTTAATATGACGTTAAAAAACAATCCCACCAAAGCTTTTTTATTCACCTTTTCATTTATAGCATATATTGGATCTAGCTTTTTTATAACTTTCATTCTATGTTGATAGTTAACAAATTCAGGGGTCTCTCTCAATCTCGTTCTAGCAACAAGGCCAATTACCGCAATTGCAGCTCCAACAAAAAATGCGTATCTCCAACCAAAACTTGAATTAAGCACAAGTGATGCCACACCTAGGGCAAATAACCCCCCAGCTCTTGATGCTGTATCTACTACACCACTTGCTACATACTTATGTGGTGATTTTAAAGTTTCAAATAAATAAATTCCTGCTCCAATGACTTCACCTAATGATGAAAAACCTTGCAGCATTCTGCACAAAAGTATCACAACTGTTGCCCATATTCCCACTTCTGAATAAACAGGAAATGTTGCCATCGTTACACATGTTCCTGCCATAATAAAAGTTGTGATATATATAGTGGATTTTCTACCAATTGCATCTCCAATTCTTCCAATAACATAACCTCCAACGGGTCTAAGCACAAATGTCATGCAAAAAGCTGTTGCTCCTAGCAATTTAGCCATCATAGGGTCTGTTTTTGGAAAGAACAAATCATTCAAAAGTACTGAAAGATGCACATATAACATCAAATCAAAATACTCTAGCAATGTACCGAATGAAAGCAGCGCAATTGCCTCTTTTTGTTGCCTAGTGAGTTTTTTAGCCATAACTGCAAGTTCCGATTCACAATTTAGTGAGTTTAAGCTTACTACTACTTTTTATTGAGTCAAGTTTTTTATCATTGAACACTCCCCTAATTCACTATAAATTATATAAAAAAGTTGCTTAACTTTTACACCGCCTTTTGACGGTTACTTCACCTCATTATTTGCAATAAAGCCCTTTATTTAACATATTTATTATACTAAGTGTTATATTTTACAATAAAGTAAATTTATTGAAATGCACGAACGTTTTAAAATAATTGAAGAAAATAATATTTACGCTATTGCACCTTCAAGTGGAGTTCCAAAGCAAATTATAGACAAACTGACTTCTAAGAAAAATGTTTATATACCTGATAATAGTTTTCAAGAAGGTTATATATATTTATCAAATTCTGATGATAACAGATTTGAATTTTTAAAAAATGCACTAGAGCAAAATAACTGTAATATTATTTGGTGTATGAGAGGTGGATATGGATCGGCAAGAATAGTAGAAAGATTATATAACTTAAAAAAGCCTAAGAAAGAAAAAATATTTATTGGTTATAGTGATATAACGGCGATTCACTTGTTTTTATCTCAGGAATGGGGTTGGAGAACAATACATGGATCTATGTTAAGTGAAATATATGATGAAGCTAAAGATAGTAAAAATTTTATATATTTAAATGAAATAATTAAAGGAAGAAATTTTAATATAGAGCTAACTCCTATGAATACTATTGCTCAAAATAACTTGATAATAAAAGGCAGTATTAGTGGTGGGCACATGGATTTAATAAATATGAGTATTGGAACAAAATGGGAGATAAAACCTAAAAAAATATTGTTTTTGGAAGTAAATAAAAAAAAGGGGTATCAAATTGATTTTTATCTAACTCATTTTTTACAAGCTCGGATTTTTGATCAAATAGAAGCATTAGTTATAGGAGATTTAGTACCAAAAATAGACAATTATGTAGATGATGCACTAGATAGTTTTGTTAATAATATTAATATCCCAGTTTTCAAAACTAGTAGTTTTGGACATGGAGAAAAAAATTATCCTATAATGTATAATGCCAATTACAAAATAATAAAAGATATGGATAGTAGATACATACTGAAGATGACTATATAATTTCTACAATGACGATTCCTCAGAATCACTTATTGCAGTCATTATAAATAGCTAATTTCATAACTACTTATTTACAAGTATTTATTCTTGCTTTTTCAAGATACTTAACAGCGCCCTTTCTTGGCCTTTGCTTTTTTTAGGCATACTTTGTTTTTTCTTTATAGCTGTGTTTTTGTAAATAAACTCAACATCTTCTTTGGTAAAAACACCAGCTTCATTGCCTTTTAAGTCATATCTTAATGTGTTTTCTATATGAATTTTCCTGTATTTACTTTGTCTACTATATAGCGTTAGAAACTTTCTAATTACTGTTCTACTTAGATTTGACCTTCCATCATTAAAAATATCTTTGTGAAATCCCTTTTTAAAAATAAAAACTTTACCCTTAATAAAAAATTTTGGATATTTATGTGACAATACATCAAACACTTTGTTATAGTCTTCGGGTGGCAGTAAATGCCATCTCTTTGATTCTTCCTTCATTTTCCCTTTTTATTTTTATTAAATAGCTCTGGAAAAGATCTATCTTCAGCTAATCGCTTTTCCATTGCCTCATATTTCTTTTCATCGTCCTTAAGGCATTTTGTGATAAATTCACCCTTTTTCTCTGATAACTCTTCTTGATTATTATTTGATAAGAACATATTCATCAACCATTAATTATACTTAATCACTGATTTTACTTTCTGCCAATATAATAACCAAAAGCAAAACATATCAAAGCTATTATTGCGCCATATACTACTGCTGCTAACATAAGTTAATTACAATTTATTCACATCTATCATTAAGATTACTAACTTTTAGCATTTTTTCTACTTCCCCAATATGCATTTCTTCTTCTACTATGTGCTTTCTTGCGTATTCCTCAAGTAATACAGATTTTGATGAAGCTATGTCTAGAAGATCATAATATAGCTTAAGGGAGGCTTTTTCATGTCCTAAGCTTTCTTCTAAAACCTGATCTATATTATGGCAATAAGACTCTTTTAGATTTGATATCCTAAGTGAGGGATGCTCTTCAAAATGAGTAATCATTTCTCCTGCTTCAATTGCATGCCTTAAGCCTTCTTGTGCTTGGCTTTTCATCCATGCCGTAATTGGAATTCTATTGTGACCTATTATCATTAATGAATAGTGGGTATATCTAACTACTCCCGACATTTCCAATTCTAATATCTCATTAAGCTTCTTTATTGCTTTATCCTTGATGCTATCTATTAACTTCATATTAAAATTATTTAATTATTTGCAATTGATTTTAACTCATTTCCTGTAGAAAAGCTAACTCTTCTTTGTGTTGGTATTTTTGCCATAGCTTCCTTTGGTGCTCCTACTTCTGTTTCTTCTTTATTTTTTACCTTAAAAATTCCAAATCCTACAAATCTTAACTCATCATTATCTTACATTGCATGATCTATGCAATTGATGACAGCTTTAAGATTTTCTAATCTTTTATTTAATGTCATAATTCTATTATCTTTTTAATTTGACGGTGCTATAAAATCAATAGCAATTTAACAACAATCTTCTCTTATATTCATCATCTGTGAATTCTATATGAGCTTTTAAGTAATTTTTACTAAAGAGATTTTCTGCAATTTCACCCCATTCAATAATCAAAACTCCATCTGTCATGGCATCTTCAATTCCAATATTAAACAATTCTTTTTCAGATTTAATTCTATATAAATCAAAATGCCAAATTTTAAATTTTTTAGTATCATATATATGAACTAAATTGAATGTTGGACTAGTTACATTTTTTGGATCACCTCCTAAACTTTCAACAATACTTTTGGTAAGGGTAGTTTTACCAGCACCTAAATCTCCATATAATAATAAAATATTGCGCTTTATTAACATTGCAGCAATTTCATTAGATACTTTTTTCACTTCATCTAGAGTGTAATTTATTACTTTTTTATTCATAAAGTAGTGTCTCATGCATTCAAAATGCTTTTATAGCATAAAATTACTAATAAAGACTTGAAAAAAATAATTTCATATATAATATCACCTACATACTTCATTGGGATGTAGCCAAGCGGTAAGGCAACGGTTTTTGATACCGTCATGCGGAGGTTCGAATCCTCCCATCCCAACCAATTTCAATTCTTCTAATTAATTTTCAAAAAAATATTGCCAACTGCAACAGTTATGCTAGTATTCATTTAATATAAACTTTAACGTAGTGGGCAAGATGTTATTAAATTTTAAAAAAATATTGATTATTTCTATAATAGTTTTTTCTACAAGCTTTTTACTTTGTACCGAATCTTATGCAGTTGACGGAGGAGAAGGACAAGGAGAAGGACAAGGAAAAGGACAAGGAAAGTCAACAAATGCGGGAGATGGAATTGCTCAAGTGCTTTGCAATGTGATTGAAATTGCTCAAGGTGCAACTGGAAAAACAATAGCTACATTAGTAATCATATCTATGGCAATAGGTTTGTTCTTAGGTAAAATTACTTGGGGTGTGGCTATAGCAGTTGCTGTTGGTATGGGTGTATTATTTGGAGCAAATACAGTTGTTGGATTTCTTGCTGATGGTAGTAACGGGGATAATAATGTATGCAATACCCTAAAAGTTGATAAATAACCACTCTATTAAGCCGTGGATAGTATATCTAATATATGCAGTCCATGGCTTTTTAAAAATTCATAAGCTTCTGTCACAATAGTTCAAAGTTAATAAAATATCACCAATAAACCCCCTCTATAAAAATATACTATTTAGTTATATTTTTATATCTCACAACCATAGTTAAAAACCACCTTTCAAAATTATTAGAGTAATGTCTCCTATAAGAACAATAATGTTGGTAAGAGAGAATATAGAAGCAAATCATAAGAGAGCCCAAAGATTAATGAGAGAAATGAACTTGCATGCCATTTATCCGAGGCCAAATGGGGTCCACTTCAGACTATGACCCATGCTAAATTTAAATCCTTCACCTCTGATAGCAGGTGTATCAAAGGCGTTGATACAATGATCATGTTGACTGAAAATCAATCTCTCTGGACACCAATAACTTTAAAGTCAAAAACACTATCTCAATAAACTTTTCAATCTCTAATCATTAGATTTTGCTATCTAAACTACTTCCCATCTTAAATCTGTTTTAACCTCTATATCAGTTTCCAGCAAGGTCAAAATTGAGAGATTAATTTAGAAAGTATTTTTTGCAAGATGTATGTGAAAAACTAGTAAGGAATGAAAAGTTCAGATGATTGAGAGCAATCAAGAAAAGCAAATTATAAGAAGTTAAGTAAAGTGGCGGGGATGACGAGACTCGAACTCGCGACCTCCGGCGTGACAGGCCGGCGCTCTAACCAACTGAGCTACATCCCCATTTCAGAGATAAAATTAAGTGGTGGGCGATGACAGATTCGAACTGCCGACATCCTCGGTGTAAACGAGACGCTCTACCAGCTGAGCTAATCGCCCCACTAAAATATGTTAAACCATAATTACTGGTATATGACTTAAAAATCAAGCAAAATTTACTTAATCTGCAAAATAACCATTATGATGAGCAATTAATTATAAAATTAATCATCACTATATATTTTTTCAGCTCTCTCGTGTTCTTCTTGAGCTCTAATACTTAATGTAGCAATAGGCCTTGCTTCTAACCTTTTTAATCCTATTGGCTCAAAATTCTTAACACAAAATCCATAGCTCCCTGTTTTTATTCTTTGTAATGCAGCATTAATTTTATCAATCAATTTTCTATAGCGATCTCTCGTTCTAAGTTCAAAGTTCACATCCGATTCAATCGATGCTCTATCATTAACATCAGGCTCATTAAGCCTTTCATGCTTTAAATGATCAATAGTTTCTTTAGATTCCTTAGTCAAACTTTCTTTCCATGCAACAAGCTTTCTTCTGAAGTACTCTAATTGCATATCATTCATATACTCTTCATTTTCTGAAGGTTTATAATTTACTAAAAGTTCAGTAATTTTCTCACTCATAATTTCACTCCTAAATTATTATTTTTCATAATTTCTAATTAAAAACTCATTAAGTAACCTAACTCCATAACCCGTAGCTCCTTTTGGAGATAAATCTCCACCTTCATCTAACCAATTAACACCTGCTATATCGATATGCGCCCATGCACAATCTTTTTGAACGAAACGTTTTAAAAATTGTGCTGCAGTTATACTACCAGCCCCACCTTTTCCAACATTCCTTATATCAGCTATTTTAGAATTAATTAAATCATCGTAAAATTCATCTAATGGAAGCCTCCAAACCCTTTCTCCAACTTCTTCCCCTGCTTTATGCAATTGATTTGCTAAATCATCATCATTACTAAATATTCCAGCATTATGATATCCGAGAGCCATAATAATTGCGCCAGTTAAGGTTGCCAAATCAATCATGATTTTTGGCTTGAAATTTTCTTGGGCATACCACATTACATCTGCTAAAAGCAATCTACCTTCAGCATCTGTATTGTCTACCTCTATAGTTTGTCCCGACATAGAGGTGATTACATCACCAGGTCTTTGAGCACTACTAGATGGCATATTCTCTGCTAAACCTATCATACCTACAACATTTATTTTAGCCTTTCTTTGTGCAAGAGATTTTATTAGGGCAGTCACTACAGCCGCACCTCCCATATCATATTTCATCATTGACAAAGATGCTCCAGATGGCTTCAAATTAATACCGCCAGTATCAAACGTTACTCCTTTACCTATAAATGCAATAGGTCTATCGCCCTTATTAGACGACTTATCACCATTCCATTCCATTGATATAGCATAGGTTCCAAAATCACTGCCCTGCCCCACAGCAAGTATTGCATTCATACCTAATTCTTTTAAACTTTTTTTATCTATAACTTTCACCTTAATACCAAGCTCTTCTAGCTCTTTGCATACTAAAACGAAACTATCAGGATTTAAAGTATTACCCGGTTCAGAAACTAAGTCTCTTGCAAAATGTGTTGAATTTATAATTTTTTCTCTTTCAGAAAAAAGTTTCTCAACACTTGGATTATTAGCATAAATATTTATTTTTTCTAAATAGATCCTATGCTTATCTTTCTTAGATATATAATATTTATCAAAAACATAATTTTTTAATTTTATTCCTTCACAAATATTTTCAACAAAAAAATCTTCTTTATCCCTCAATTCATCATTATCTATAAAAATCCCAGCCTCTGACACTTTCAATGAGTTCAATTTATCGGCAATATTGCCACCTAGTTTTTGAATTTTGACTCTATTTAATTTATCTACTGAACCTGTGCCACAAAACAAAAACCTTTTTATCTCTCCCTCAATTTCTATTGTTGCAACTAACATTTCTCCAAACTTACAATTAAAATTTTCAAACATTTTTAATGTTTCAGTCACTGCTTTTGTATTTAACTTTAGAAAAGATGGAAGAATTTTGATATCTGATAAAAATACGATGCTCAATTTCCCCCCAGCAATAGAAGTAAGTTCATTGAATAAAAACTTCATAGTACAATCCTGAATATTATTATTAATCGATATTTTATATCACACATTAAAAAAAGATAAAATAAATAACTTTTATGCTATAGTGTAATTAATGTATACTACACAAATATCTGCAGTTGCAATTAAAACTTAGAGTTTTTATGCTTTACATTCAGATGAATATTTTATTATTTTAATTAATTTTTCACTAAACTTTTAATGTTGCTGATTAATACTTATTTCAAAAAAAGTTTTTTTGAATATCTAAAAATATTTGCATCTACATTTATTGGATTTATTTTAGTGATATTTTTATTTGATATGCTGGAGCTTTCTAGAATTACATCAAAATACTCATTGAGCTTTACAATGGTGATGAAGCTATCCTTGATGAAGAACTATAGTAGCCTAAGCAAAACAGCGTCAATGATTGTTCTTGTATCATCCTTAATATATTTTAATCTAAAAAATAAAAACAATGAATTGATTGCGGCAAAAAGCATTGGTATATCAAATTTAAAAATTGTATTTCCTGTTATTTCAGTAGTTTTTATATTTGGAATCTGTAACATTACAATTATTAATCCTATAGGCTCAATGCTACTCAAAAAATATCAGAATTATGAAGCTCATAACTTCAAAAAGCAAACTAGCTTAGTATCTTTATCAAAATCTGGAATATGGCTAAAGAACAAACTCAATAATGAAAACTTGATAATTAATGCTTTAAGGGTTTCACAACTTTCAAATACTATGAATGATATAAAAATCTTTTTTATTAATAAAAATGGAGGCTTAGAGCGCCAAATATCTGCGAAATCAATTTTATTTCGTGATGAAGACATAATAATAAAGGAACCTATGATATTTGACAAAAATTTCTATATCACAAAGGAAAAGGAAATAATTTTACCTGTAAAAATTTCTATATCACAAATATTTGAAAATTTAGCAACAATTGAGACAATATCATTTTTTCAATTGTTAGAGTTTATCAAAATTACCGAAGAATCTGGTCTATCAACAACAAAATATTTATTGTATTTTATAAGAGAATTATTATCACCTCTCTATATTATCAGCATGACTATGATAAGTTTCTTTTTTATAAATCGTTCAACAAATAGAAAAAAATTTAATTTATCCTCTTTATATTGTTTGGCTGTAGGGTTTATTATTTTTTTTAGTACAAATTTTATTCATACCTTAGGATTATCAGGAAATATTTCCATATATTTAGCAGTATTATTCCCCGCTGTAGTTTCAAATTTACTTGCATTATACCTTATATTATATAAGGATTGAATTATGCACAAGTAAGGGGATAGTTATTAATGCCAATTAACAATACACAAATAATGCAAAATAGAAGTGATAACTTCACTAAATTTAAAAACCCAGTTCATGAATTTGAAGATCTTCTTCAAAATACAAACGTTTTGCAATTTGCTCATAGGAATAAAAAAAATATACAAGAGATAACAAGTGGTAGTTATATTTGGGGAACTATCAAATTAATTGCCAAGAATTTATTCTCTGGTGATTTTTGGAAAATTGTTTTCAAAGCACCTTCTATTTACAAAATATTTCAAAATTATGATAAACCTGAAATGCAAAAACTACTGGTTGAAGAGACCAGTTTATTAGAACAGGTAGGGAAAAATACTGAAATCACAAAAGAACTTCTCAATGATTTGGTATTTACCCAAGATAATGAGCAGTCTAGACTTTTAAAGCAAGTAACAGGGGCAACAATTGACTTATTACGTGATCAAGATGCAAGAGATAAATTAAAAGCCGAACTAGTTAATAATTATTTTAAATTTAACCTTAATTCTTTTGATAGACAAGGGTTTATTGACAATTTCATTATATATGAAAAAAGCCAAATAACAGATAAAATCAAAGATGAAAATGGTTTGCTGAACTTATTGAAGAAAAAATCAGATATAAGATTGGGTGACTCAAACTACAATTTAACAAATGCTGTAAAATCACTCAATGAGGGAGCTGATAAAGCAGAAATTTCAAATGCATTAAACACTCAATTACGTCTAGAATTACAAATCTTGGGACTCGATGTAGCTAGAATTAATGTACTAACTCCTCTAGCATCCAATTTATCTCTTCAGGATGCACAAAAAATCCTCCAAGATAATTATAATGAGGTATTGAATGGAAAAATACATAATACACACGAAAGAATCAGAGATGATATAGCGCAAAATGGAGGAGTAAATGATTTTGATAGCTATATCTATGATATTTTAAGAGAACATGCAACATATATAATTGACGTTCAGGAACCGTTATATCAACAAAATTATGTTAATGACTACATTAGGTTTCATGAAGGTAACAGCTCTGACAAAAACAGAGGAGAATTAAGAGACGAAGCAATCCAAAATTCTTATAACATTGCACCTGATTACATGCGATTAACACAAAACGTGTTAAGAGTTGTAGATTCCTTACCAGATCAGGATATTACTAATGTTATAGAAGCAGCAACTCCAAATCTAAAAACAGTTTTAAAAACAAGAGGACCAGAACTAATTGATTATGCTAAAAACTTTATAGGAGATTCAGGCCCCCTGCGTGACATGTTAACAGGATTTGGAATTACAGACGAAGTACTAGATTTAGCACCATTAGTATTAGGCAAAAAGGGAGGAATAACTAAAGTAGCTAATATTACTGAATCAATTAGAACGAAGTTTGTTTTTAATTGGGCAGAGGATTTGTTAAATTTCTTAAACTCAAACTCTGAACTACAGCAAGAATTTATAGATAACCCTGAAATGGCTGCAAAATTAACAAAAGGCATTGTCAATAATATTCCATTTCTTAAAAATTTATGCCAGGATTTAGGGTGCACTGATCAAGTATTTGATATTATTTCAATATTAATTAAAACTCCTGAAGATACTCAAAAAATTTTAGGGTACCTAAATGAAGGAAAATATGTGGAGCTTGCGCAAAAATTTACTGAAGTTGCTAATTCAAATGTAGAATTACGGAATTATTTAACTACTCATAAAGGTGTGTATAAGCAATTAGTTTCATCTTTATTCAAAGAGATAGACTTGATGAGGAATCTTAAAGATAATAACGGAATTACTGATATAGCATTTGAAGAAATTTTGGATTCAGGACTTTCTGCTTTAGATAATTCAGGTAAATTCGCAGAGCTCATTGATGCATCTCATCAAATTTTTAACATTATAGATACATATACAACTGATAATGGTTTAGGTGATTTTTCCAATTTGCAAAATGAGGATTATATTGAACTAACAAAAATTGTATTAAAAAATGATGCTTTATTTAAACTATTAGATGAAAATAAAACCGCCTTAGGAGATTTTGCGAAATTATTAGTAGAAAAAACACCGTGGTTAAAAGCTAAAAAAGTTGAAAAGTTAGGAAATCTAGAGATTGATAAATTGGTAATAACTCTAATTGAATCAGGTATTTTAAAAAATAGAGATAATGTAAGCGCTGCATTAGACCGCTATATGGGAGATGGATATAAAGCTATTACTTTAGCTACCTATCTTTATAGTGGCTCTTCAGTTCTTAAAAATCTACTAGCATCTGCTCCAATAATGAGTTATTTATCTTCGCCAGGTGTAGACGATAATCTATCTGATCTTATCAAAGAAAAAATTAACTCTAACATTTCTCATAATTCTTTAAGTGAATTATTGCAAGGTAGTGGTAATACCGACCTGCTCAACTTAGGCAGTACAAAAGACCTATCTGGTATAACACTTGATGATATTAATTTTTCCAAAATTCAAAATATCCAGGGATTTAGTTTTATAAATTCAAACTTTGCTAAATCTAATTTCAGCAATGTTGAAATTCAAGATACATCTTTTAACAATACTACCTTTCAAAAAGGGGTAAATTTTGAAGGAGCTAATTTACAAAATGTTAATTTTAGCAATGCTAAATTTAGTTGCTATAAAATAGAAGAGCTATCCCTTCCAAAAAGAACTGAAACTGCAGGTAAACTTGAACAAAATGCAAAAATTAGTTTTAAAAATGCAACACTGAAAAATGTTAATTTTAGTGG
>CAJQNX010000003.1 GCA_905479795.1 uncultured Candidatus Midichloriaceae bacterium
TAAATTAATCTCAGATAAGGAGATGGGTAGCCTATTTAAAGTATTAGTTACAGAATGATATAGTAATTTATATATAAATTACACTATATAAAAGTTGTATTTATAATAAGAAACGATTGCAAACAAATGCCTAATGTATTATTTTACAGTTCTAAGAAGATAGAAAATTAAATTTCTTTAATCATTTATTTAAAGTAAAATGAGCCTAAAAATAAGTATTCCTGTAGAAAAAGATTTATCTCCGAAAATTGCTGTTTTTGGAGTGGGTGGCGGCGGTGTAAATGCTGTGAACAATATGATATCATCTAATTTAGAAGGTGTTGATTTTTTTGTTGCCAACACAGATGCGCAAGCTCTAGATCATTCCTTAGCTACTAATAAAATAAAATTTGGTATAACTTCTACAAAAGGATTAGGAGCAGGTTCAGATCCAAAAGTTGGAGCTATTGCAGCTGAGGAATCAACAAATGAAATTATTGAATATTTAGATAAATATAATCTTATATTTATTACAGCAGGCATGGGAGGTGGAACTGGAACTGGTGGAGCTCCTATAGTTGCTAAAATTGCAAAAGAAAGAAATATTTTAACTGTGGGTGTTGTAACGAAGCCGTTTCATTTTGAAGGGGCGAGGAGGATGAAAGTTGCAGAGGAAGGCTTAGATGAATTGCAGAAATTTGTTGATACCCTTATCATAATACCTAACCAAAATCTTTTTAGATTAGCAAATGAAAAAACAACATTTTCTGATGCATTTAAAATGGCAGATGAAGTGTTGCATGCAGGTGTGAAAGGTATAACGGATTTGATAACAAAACCTGGTTTGATTAATTTAGATTTTGCTGATATTCATGCAGTAATGAATGAAAAAGGAAAGGCAATGATGGGAACGGGAGAGGCAGAAGGAGAAAATAGGGCGGTTAAAGCTTCAGAAGCTGCTATATCTAATCCATTGCTTGATCATTCATCAATGAAGGGTGCAAGAGGAGTATTGATTAATATTACTGGTGGCATGGACATGACATTATTTGAAGTTGATGAAGCAGCTAATAGAATTAAGGAGGAAGTTGATCCTAATGCAAATATAATTTTTGGTTCAGCATTTGATGTTGATCTAGAGGGAAAATTAAGGGTTTCTGTAGTAGCGACTGGAATAGATGCGAAAACTCAAAAAATAATTGACACCAAATTAATAAATGATACTGGTGATATTTTTCTTTCAAAAACACCTGATAATAATATTAAAAAAAGTGTGATAAATGAAAATAAAATTGAGGAAAAAATTGTAGAGAAAGAGAAATCAATAGCAATAGAAGAGAACATTAGTGAAAAAAATAATTCTATTCATGCGCAAAATGAAGAGATTGCAGGGCCAAAACAGAATTCTTTCTATTTTAATTTAAATAGAAGTAATGAAGAAGATGCTTATAATAATGAAATGAAAAAAGAATCTAAAAATGATTGTTTGCCAACAAAAGACGATGATTTGTTGAAGAAAGAGTCTAAAAAAATTAAATCAACAAGTAGTATATTTGAGATACCAACTTTTTTAAGAAATAAAAAAGATTAAGTGCCCTAATTGCGCCTTTGCACGGGAAAGTAAAGTTCTTGTTTTTATAAGAAGGAGTCTATTTATAAAAAATCGCAAGGTGCAGGTAGGAGAAGTGGCATCATAGCCAGAGTTTATAGGTAATCCCAATTCCAGGTGGTTGCATCTTCTTAGCTCTTGAAGTTGATCTATACAACGAAAAAATGCAAATACCAAAAGGAGGTATAAAGTGAGAAAGGGTTTTGACTATTTTTATAAAGGGGCTCCGGATCCTTTAATAAATTATAATTTTGGAAAGGTGGAAATTAAGTTTCCGACTTTAGTGGATAGTTACGCAATATATGATAACAAAATTATAGTTAAGCTGTTTCCGAAAAATTTAAAAGAAATTCATCCTCAAGAAAACCCTGGAAGAAACATATGGTGCTACAGGGATGATGGAAAGTTATTGTGGAAGATAGAGGAGAGTCCAGATTGGTTAAGGTGGTTGGATGAAAAATCAAAAGAGGAGAGGGGGGGAATACTAAATGATGGACATAATGATTATTATACTTCTCTAATTTATATAGAAAGAGAAGATAAACTATACGCAAGAGTTGTAACAGGATATTACGATTTAGATCCTGAGACAGGTAAAGTATCTAATTTTACTTATGATGGAGGGAGGTAAATTTTTGAATGTTTAATATTGCTTAATATAAACTAAATATTTCAAATTACTAAAAATTAATATCTATGAAAAGAAATTAAAACATTCTTTATTTTTATCAATTATTGGATTGGTATTAAATAATTTTATATGAATCAGTATTATTAAATATCTTTTTTAATATTGTATTATTAAGATTATGACCTGCTTTACTTGCCTTTACATTACCCACTATTCTATATCCTGATAAAAATAAATCACCAACGCAATCTAATATTTTGTGCTTAACGAATTCATTTTCACACCTAAGCCCTCCATCGTTCACTACACCATTTTCATTTAACCCAATGCTGTTATCGAGTGAAGCTCCACGTGCAAAACCTTTTTTTTTCAAAAATTCTACATCACTTAAAAATCCAAAAGTTCGAGCATTTCCAATTTCATTTTCAAATTTTGTTGAATCATCAAGGTTATAACTTTGGTGTCCGATGGACTTATGATTAAAATCAATATTAAAATCAATTGTAAAGTCAGTAGCACTTCTAATTACTATCTCTTTATCTTCATCAACCACCTTTATTGTATCTAAAATTTTTAAAGATCTTCTTTTTTTTGATTGTGTTTTTATGCCGGCCCTCTTTATTAGATTGATAAATTCCTTTGAGCTTCCATCCATTGCAGGCACTTCAGGTCCTGAAACTTCTATCAAGGCATTATCAATACTCATGCCCCATAGTGCAGCCATAATATGCTCAATTGTTGCTATTCTTATCCCGTTTTTATTAGAAATTTCTGTGCATAATTTTGTGTGTATTACATTGAAAAATTTTGCAGGAATAATATTATCTGTTGATATATCAGATCTTTTGAAGATAATTCCTGAATCTTCTTTAAGTGGAGAAATAACAAGTTTCACCATTTCCCCCGTATGCAAACCAATTCCTGAAATTACTTCTTTTTTACAAACAGTTTGTTGATAAGTCATTTAAGCGCAATAATAATTCTCTATACTATATATAGAGGATATTTTTATATTTTTTAAATAAATAATTATTACAAAATATTGCACAATGCTGTAAACATCTGGTGTAATTATATAGTGTATATTTGAGATAAAAAGTGTATGAGTGCGAAGTGCAGTATTTTTTAGATGGGCGGAAATAGGGTGAGTTATGCTCTATAGAGACTCTACCCTAAAAAATATGCATACCTAAATTTAGCTTCCTTTATTCGTGTAATACTACTTAATGGACTATTTTCTAGATGCCTTTTTCCTTTCGTTAGGACATAATATTGACTTACGAATACGAATATTATTAGGAGTAACTTCTATAAGTTCATCATCTTTAATATAGGATAAGGTTTCCTCAAGTGTAAAGACTTTATACGGAGTTAATTTTATGCTTTCATCTGTTCCAGAAGCCCTCATGTTAGTAAGTTGCTTACCTTTAATTGGATTGACCTCTAAATCATTATCTCTATTATGCTCACCTATTATCATTCCTTCATAAATTTTAGTTTTTGGTGCTACAAATAAATCTCCTCTGTCTTCTAAGTTCCATAAAGCATATGCAACTGTTTCTCCGTTTGAATTTGAAATTAAAGCGCCATTCCTTCTTGATATAATTTCTCCTTTATATTCTTGATATGAATTAAATATTCTATTAATAGTACCTGTTCCTCTTGTATCATTACGAAATTCATTTTGATAACCGATCAAGCCTCTAGATGGAACATGAAAAATTAACCTAGTTTTTGCGCCACTCGATGGTTTCATTTCTTTTAATTCAGCTTTCCTTAATGAAAGTTTTTCAATTACTATGCCAGTATGCTCTTCATCAACATCAATGACGACTTCTTCTATAGGTTCTAAAGTATTACCATTTTCATCTTTTTGAAATAATACTCTTGGTCTTGAAACTGATAGCTCAAAACCCTCACGGCGCATATTTTCTATCAAAACACCTAACTGTAATTCACCTCTGCCACCAATCTCAAAATTTTCTCCATTTTCTGAAATTTTTAATGTAATGGTTATATTGCTTTCCACTTCTTTTTCAAGTCTTGCTAAGATCATCCTTGATGTGACTTTTGATCCCTCAAGACCAGCTAAGGGTGAATTATTTACACTCAGTGTAATAGCCATAGTTGGTGGGTCAATAGGAGTAGATTGTAGAGGTACGGTAACTGCATTGTTACAGATTGTATCTGCTACAGAAGTTTTTTCTATCCCAGAAATCGCAACTATATCTCCTGCTTCTGCAATTTCAATTGGTATTTTTTCTATCCCTCTAAATCCAAATAATTTTGTAAGTTTGGTAGTTTCAATAACTGCTCCATTTAAATCAATTGATTTAACACTATCACCAACTTTAGCTGATCCTGAATAAACCTTCCCAATCAAAATTCTCCCTACATATGAATCTGCAGTTAATATACTTGCAAGCATTGAAAATGGTGCAGATTTATCAACGTTTGGGGTAGAAACGTGAGTTTTTATTTTTAGGAATAGTGGTTTTAAATCTTCGCATTTTTCATTTTTTTCAGATGCCCAACCATCTCTTCCAACGGCATATAATATTGGAAAATCTAACTGCTCCTCTGTCGCATCTAAAGAGTAAAATAAATCAAAAACCTCATCTAAAACTTCGTCAATTCTACTATCAGATCTATCAACCTTATTGATTACAACAATTGGCTTTAAACCAATTGCAAGTGCTTTTGACAATACGAATTTTGTTTGTGGCATAGCACCTTCTGATGCATCTACTAATAGTATTGCCCCATCCACCATTGATAAAACTCTTTCTACTTCTCCTCCAAAATCCGCATGACCAGGTGTATCTATAATATTATACTTTATACCGTCATAGTTCATAGATGTACATTTAGCAAGAATGGTTATACCTCGTTCACGCTCAATATCATTGCAGTCCATTATTCTATTCTCTACTGCTTGATTATCTCTAAAGGTACCACTTTGCTTAAGCATATTATCTATAAGCGTTGTTTTACCATGATCTACATGAGCTATGATTGCAATGTTGCGAATTTCTGACATAATATTATATAATATAAACTAAGAGGTATTAATATATAATTAACATAAAATCGTCAAGTAAAAGAGAGCATAATTAGATATTATTTTATTTGTGTTGAGCTGTTAAATGTTGTTTGAGATAACAATATACAACTAATACTAATTTTTTGGTGTAGAAATTTTGTAATTTTCTATTCCAGAATTTCTTAATAATGTTATTGTAATTCTTCTGTTGACTGGAGAATATGGATTGTTTTGATCGATTAATTCAGTATCTGCTCGTGCAATCACAGAGTGAATTCTTTCATATGATATATTGTTCATTAAAAAATACTTTCTAGCAGAGTCAGCTCTATCAAATGATAATTCCCAGTTACCATACTGTGCTAGCGCGTTTTGATTAGATTTATCTGTATATCCACTTATTTGTATAAGATTTGGAGAATATTTAATATACTTTATTATCTTAGTTAGCATATCCTTTGCATAGTCTGTCAATTTGGCGCTACCTATTTCGAATAAAGGTTTGTTGGCTTGGTCACTTATTGTAATTTCCAATCCACTAATAGTGTTTTTATAAGAGACGCTTTTGTTTATGTCCTGACTCTTTTCTAACATTGAATCAATATCTGATTCAACTTTTAAAAA
>CAJQNX010000004.1 GCA_905479795.1 uncultured Candidatus Midichloriaceae bacterium
TTGCAGTTTTTTGTGCTCTTGAATTAGTGCATCATTTTTCCTTTGCTGTTCTTTATGATGAAATGTATTTGACATACTTTACCTATATATATTAATTAAAATAATAAGAAATCCCTAAATTAAAACTATTTACCTTGAATGTAGAAACTGCTGGTTCTATTGTTTCTCCAATTGTATTTTCCAATATTTTACTTGAATTTTTAATTTGTCCTAAATTATGATGTTGATAACTAAAATCTGTGACCCACTTGTCATTTATCTTATATCCAATACCAGCACCTAAATTATATGTGAAATTATTTGAAGAATTTGAATCTAAACAATACTTTTTTGAATTATCATCAAGGTTCATTACATTATATTTCCCCAGCTTATTTTTTGATAATCCAATTCCCATTCTTGCAAAAGGAAAAAATTTAGAATTATTTTCAAAATTATATTGAGTATTTATAGTATAAGTGCTGATACTAATATTTTGATTATAAAAATATTTACTAGGATCAATAGCAGTATACTTAAAGTTATCAGATTTTTTATAGCCAAAATCTAGTGAAACGTTATTTTTAAATTTATAACCAATATTTACACCATATATATTTGCATTTTTTGGTTTAGAAGCTGGTACATAACCATCTCTTGCATAATCATCTAACCTATTTGAAATACCAACTCCATAATTCATCTTAATAAAAGGTTCTGCAATAACATTTAAAACTCCAAATTGAAAAATTGATGTAATCATTAAACTTTTAAAAATTTTATTATATAACTGTGTCATTTATTCACCCCATAAATTACTTTTATAAAATAATGGTTACACAAAGCAATACGGTAGTCAATTCAAAGTTATGTGAATTTTCAGTTTTTTGATGCTAGTTATATTTTTTGGTAATATTAAAAAAATTAAACTATGATACCGTGACAGTATTTATATTTTTTATTAGAACCACATGTGCATAATTCATTTCTTGAAATTTCCCCCCAACTAGCTGAATTTTCCAAGTACATTGAGCTTTTTGGCTATTTGATTTTACAATTTTGAAAAAAACTAAGGTTATTTTTTTGAGCTTTTGTGTCAATCTTCAATACATCTAAAATAGAATGAAATAAATTATCATGAGAAAGATTCTTATCTATATATTTTGACATACATTCTCTATTAATCCCAAAATCTTTAGTAAAGTTATCTGATAGCCACATAATCATAGGAATATGTTTTTGATATTTTGGCGCTACTAAATAAGGCATTCCATGTAGATAAATACCATTTTCTCCTAAAGATTGTCCATGATCAGAAACATAAATCATAGCTGTATCTTTATCTTTATTCTCCTTTAACATAGCAATAGTTTTTGATAAAAAATAATCTGTATATAAGATTGTATTATCATAGCTATTAGTTATCTCTTCAGATGAACATTGTTGCAGCTCAACTGACTTGCAAACTGGTTTAAATTCATCAAAACCCTTTGGAATTCTCTTATAATATGCAGGACCATGGCTACCTTTTTGATGTAAAACAATAAATAAATCATCCTTATTATTTTTGTTAATAAATTCTTTAAAGATATTTAACATCTCTTCGTCATATATTTCTCTGTTAGAATTATTTGTTATATATGACTCCATTTCAATCGTTTCTACATCATCACAAGCGGATTTACACCCACTATTATTATCTATCCATAAAGTATTAAATCCTGACTTTTTTATTAACTTTAATAAATTGTCATTATTTTTAAATTTGGATTTACTAAAGTTTGATTTATCAAGTGAAGAAAAAATACATGGTACTGAAACAGCGGTAGTAGTTCCACATGAATAAAAATTACTAAAATTAATTATATCATGTTTTATTAAATTCGGATTTGTTTCTTTTATGTAGCCATTTAATGAAAAATTATTTGCTCTTGCAGCTTCACCAATAACAAATACAAATATAGTCTTTCTCCGGTGATGTTCCCAATTTTTATTCTTACTTGCCTCACTTGATATCATTTTCACATTTTTCTCTGGAAATAAAAGTATTATATTTTGATAAATACCATTGATATAATTATTTGGTATAATTCTAAAGATAATATCTTTATGATTCCTAAAAACTGAAACAAATGTTTTGTATTGGGTAAATATTACACCAATCAAAATTGCTAACGCTAAAATGCTAAAAAGGTAAAATACAAGGTAATCAAATATATTTTTAGGATATTTTATATTTATTTTATAAATAATAAATGAGGGTATTATTCCAAGAAATAGACTCATTAAAGTCATTTTATAAGTAAGCAATTCAAAAGATTCTTTAAAATCTGTCTCGAATACGTTTTGAATCATTGAACTATCAATTATAACCCCATATTTTAGCATAAAATATTGGGCAAGCGAGCCACAAGTTATAATAAAGGCTAGTAATAATTTATGTATATAACAAAATGAAAAAAGGGAAATTCCAAAGTATATAAAACATACTAAAACAATGAGAAATGCAAATAGAAAATTTAATGGAAAAAATTTATTAATAGTAGCTAGGTTATAAAAAAAATTCCATAGCGGTAAATTTAAAAATAAAGCTATAAAAATAGATATTATAAATTAAATACCCCCAGTGGAATACTATTTTTTAATTTCAACATTTAACATCACTATAATTTTTAATTAAAATTCTACTACTTCTCTTTTAAAATTTCTCTTTTTCCTTGAGAATTTGCCGGACTTACGATCCCATCATTTTCCATTTGCTCTATTAAAGATGCCGCTTTATTATATCCAATTTTCAACCTTCTTTGAATATAGCTAGTAGTGGGTCTTTTTTCATCGAGCACTATTTTTATGGCTTGTTGATATAAATCACCTCCTCCTTGATCCTCAAAATCAAAATTGCCCCCACTACTTGAGTTATTTTCTGGAATTATAAGGGAATTAAAATCCACATCATAATCACTAGAATTATTTTTCTTCAACTGTTTTACAACATTTTCAACCTCAAGATCACTGACAAAAGGACCATGTACTCTTGTTATATTCCCCCCTGGCATCATATATAGCATATCACCCATTCCTAAAAGCTGTTCTGCCCCTTGCTCTCCCAAAATTGTTCTACTGTCAATCTTAGAGGTAACATGGAAGCTAATTCTTGTAGGGAAGTTTGCTTTTATGACACCAGTAATTACATCTACAGATGGTCTTTGTGTTGCCATAATTAAATGAATACCAGATGCTCTAGCCATTTGTGCAATTCTTTGGATATATCCTTCAATTTCCTTACCAGCTACTAACATCAAATCTGCCATTTCATCGACTATTACTACTATATAAGGTAGTTCTTCATTTCCTAAGTCTACTTCTTCAAACGTTGGTTCACCAGTTTCATTATCAAAACCTGTTTGTATAACTTTTTTAAGAGTTGTTCCTTTTTTATTAGCCTGTACTAATAGCTCATTAAATCCCATGATATTTCTAACTCCAAGCGAAGCCATCGCTCTATATCTTCTTTCCATCTCCTGAACAACCCATTTTAACGCTCCAACTGCTTTTTTTGCTTCAGTTACAACAGGTGAAAGTAGGTGTGGTATTCCATCATACACAGATAATTCCAACATTTTAGGATCTATCATTACAAACCTACACTGCTTAACTGTACAAGAATATAATAGTGATAAAATCATTGTATTAATTGCTACTGATTTTCCGGAACCAGTGGTACCTGCAACAAGGAGATGAGGCATTTTAGCTAAATCTGTAATTACTGGCGTCCCAGATATGGATTTCCCTAATATTAAAGGTAATTTATAATTATTAATTTTATATTCCTTACTCTCTATTAGCTCTCGCAAGTATATTATTTCTCTCTTATCATTTGGTATCTCAATACCCAATGCGTTCTTGCCAGGTATCACAGCAATTCTAGTCGAAATTGCACTCATAGACCTTGCTATATCATCAGATAACCCAATTACTCTTGAGGCTTTGGTGCCAGCAGCTGGCTCTAATTCAAATAAAGTTACTACAGGACCAACACTATAATGTAACATTTCGCCTTTAACCCCGTAATCCTTTAGGACTTTTTTAAGACTATCACTATTTTCTTTTACTCGCTCTTTATTAGATGAATTTTTTGAATTAGAATGCTCTGAAATTTTATCTAAAATATCAACAGATGGCAATGTAAATTGATCACCTTTGTTCTCACTCTTTACAATATCTGATTTTTTATTCTTAATTGGCTCATCTACCTCTATCAAATTTTCATTAAAGCCTTTTTCTCTAAATTTTTTTCTTTGACTAGACAGCTTTAGAACAACAAACTTAATACACTTAAATAACATATTTATGCAAAAAACAACGTACCTACAAATTGCTTTCCATTCACTCAATGTAAGCCCTAAACAAATCATAGTATTAAGGATAAATATAGTTATAAGAGAGAATAGTAAAATATTTTTTTCAATATGAACCAATAGTAATTGCTTAAGATAATCACCAATAACCCCACCATATCCAACATTATTCATAATATTCTCGCTTGATATCAAAGAGAATATTGTAGAAAACATTAGTGTTCCAAATAAAATACCTAATGTTCTATATATAAAAAATTTATTAGGTTTGCTATTTAATATTTTGATGGCAAAAATAAAGAAAAATGCTATTGGTAATATAATTGAGTAACCAAAAATTTGCATTAAAATATCCGCAATACTAGCTCCATAAATACCAAAAAAATTATGTACGTTTAAGATTTCTATTGCATTTAATGAGGATGGGTCAAGCTTATTATAGGTAATGATAGAAATTGAAACAAAAATCATTAGGCATATTAAAGTTATAGCGATTAATAACCTTATGCTTTTCATTAAATAAGACATTTAGATAAAATATGCGTAAAATTATTTTTTAATAGAATCATTATAAATCTGTGGTTTTTCATTAAAAACACAAATTACATCATTTCCATGCCTTAATGTATATTTCCTAGCCACTCTCTCAACAACAATGTAACCTTTTTCAACTCTGTAGTTAATAAGAGCCTCACTTCCGTCATTATTTACAAGGAATATTGCAGGCAGTTCTGCATTTATCTCTCTAAATTTAAAGTATGTAAATTTTCCATCATCAAAAATTTGCGTTGGCTCAATATTTGCAGCAGTACCACTAATTTTATAATTAAAATTATATAATTCTGGTTTCGTTAAATCAGGTCCACTATAACTTTCAATATGTTTTACAGAGGAATAGTTTGTTTCACTAGGATAAACAAATTTTACAATAAAAGCTAAATCAGGGTCATTTATACTATCTGCGTTTTTTGCATGCATTTCAAAAAAATACATTCTTTTATTTGTAATCACCGTCATATTTGTGGTTGCATCATCCTCAATAGGTTTGAGAAAAATTCTATTCCCTGCAGGAACTATTTGCCAAGGAGTAGGTGTGCCCATAGTTATAGTTTGAATCTCTTCATCTAAAGAGAATTCTATAATTGTTTGGTAATAATAGTGCCCTATATACCTAAACACAGCATTTGGCACGTAGTTAATTATTTTAATTCTATCTTCTCCTCCCATTGATCTAGGCATCACAGTTGCGTTGCAACAAGTGTACATATTCAAAAAAATAAAGAAAATAAGTAGATTTTTTAGGTATTTATTTTTCATAAAATTATTAAACGTATCAATCTGTATAATTAGTTATTAAAAAGTTTATATTTTTTTTTGAATCTATAAATCTTTTATTAATTTTTGACATAAAAAAATTAATCTCAGCTACCCTTTTTTCTGATGTTTCTTTATCGTCAATCAATGAGCGAACTGTATAAGATACCTTTGCATATGAAGGTACATCAACATTTTTTAAAAATTCTACATCATTAATATCAATTATCCTACTATTTTTATACCTATATTTCAATAAGGGACTTTCTGGATTATTATCAATATTAATAAATTTAAAGTATTTTTGAAATACTATAAGAGATGAAACATTATTAATATAATTCAATCTTTCATTTAATTTTTCCGGATTTAAACTATTATAATCAAACTCCCCCCTCATCTTTAAATAATTTATTATCAAATATCTTGCTATCGATAAATTAATATTTTCATTTTTTATTCCTGTACTTTGAATTTTCGGATAATATTCAACTGCGTTATCGAAATAGATAGGAAATGGATAATTTTCAGCCTCCTTATTAAGTTTAGCTGTTTTATAAATTACAAACGCTGCTAAAACAAAGATTACAGTAACAACTAATGTATATCTGACATAAATATTTATATTTACATATTTAAAGAAAAACCAATCTAAAGCCTCATCATAATAATTAGTATTTAATGATGCTTTATCATCTAAAGGCTCTGAATTTGATTTTACCATTATAATGTTGTCAAATGATTAATGATTACTATAAGAAATACAAGCACATAACTGCTATAATATATATATTTAGCAATTTGCACATTATATTTAATATATATATAATAAGCTACTGCAATAAGTAAAGTATAAGGTATCATCAAATTCAAATCAAACCAAAAAAATGCTACTGAGAAAATTTTCAATAATTCTAAATGTATATTATTAAAATTATATCTATAGGAGATATTCATACACAGCGTATAAAAAATTGAACATATAGCAATTTTAAAAACCCAATCATAAATTGTTAAACTTAATAACGTTTTATATATAATTGCCAAAAAAATATTAAATAATAAAAATTTAACATCAATTTTATTGTTAGCGCACAGATTAAATGACATGATTAAGGAGATTATCCCAAATAGAACAAATATTATATACCAATCAAGAAAATAAAAATTATAATAGCAAAATAAGGATAAAAATAATGAGAAAATTTCAATAATAAAATAATTAAAATCAATTTTTACGCCGCAATAATTGCACCTACCTTTACAAAAGATATATCCAAAGACTGGTATATATTCTTTCAGTTTTAAATAATGATTACATTTTGAACAACTTGGAGGAATAGAATTAGCATAATTAAAGCCCATTAATGAAATTTTTCTTGGAATTCTAAAATAAAAAGAAGTTGCAAAATTACCTATTATCAATCCGAAATATCCTGCTATGAAGTAGTTAATTATATCTAACATATTCATTAATATTATTTGTATTGTTTAATTTAGTCTAGTTTAATAGAACTTAAAATATCAATAGAATTTTTATTTTTAATCGTTTTAAGGCTATGCTTTTTTAATGATAAATTTATTAATTTATCTAATAAATCTTTATATTTTATACCATAGTGATCCAATAATTTTGGGTATAGGCTTATTTCAGTAAATCCTGGCAGTGTATTTATCTCATTGAAAAATAATTTATTAGTTTTGTTTTCAAGAAAAAAATCCACTCGTGCAAGGCAATTGCATTCTAAGGTTTTAAAAATTTCTCCGGCCTTTTCTCTAATGGCATTTGTTATGGAATCATCCAATACTGCAGGAATTTGCAATTTTGCGCCATCTTTCATTATATATTTAGCTTTGTAACTATAAAATTCATCGTTTGGAATTAACTCACCTGGATAACTTACTATAGGCTGATCATAATCATCAATATTTTCTAACACAGATATCTCTATTTCCTTACCTATAATACCTTGCTCAACCAAAACCTTGTTATCATATTTAAATGCATTTTCAACGCTACTTAATAGATTGTCAAATGTACTTAACTTTTCTATACCAATACTGGAACCACAATTAGCTGGCTTGATAAATATAGGTAGAGAAAAATTGTTTTTGAGAATTTGAATAAATTCATTTCTCTTTTTTTGGTTATTATATTGATACTCTTTAATACTGACATATGGAGCAATTAAAGTGCCATTTTCTTTTAAAATTTTTTTGGTGATTTCTTTGTCCATTGTTACTGATGAGCTCAAAATATTTGAACTAATATACGGGATATCAATTAATTCAAAAAATCCTTGTAATATTCCATCTTCCCCTGTTTTACCGTGTATAATAGGAAATAATACATCAACTAATTGATTTATTTCACCTAAGTTTATAGGTTTAATATAGCCGTTGCTACCGTTTTTTTGAGTTTTAATCTGCTCTATACACTGCGTAATATGATCAATAAAACTTAAAAAATCTATATTATATGTTAATAAGGTTAAGTCTATGTAATTCCACTCACCTTTGGTATTTACATATATAGGTATAATTACATATTTATCTGTATTAAGATTTTTAATTATAGAAATTGCCGATTTGATTGAAACTTCGTGTTCAGCCGATAAACCTCCAAATAAAACGCCAATTTTTAATTTTTTCATTAAGGTATAATTACTTTAGAAAAACATTAATTATTAAAATATCTTAAAAATTTATTATTTGATGAAACTACTAAAGAAGAATTTTTATCAAATAAATTCTTATATACATCTAATGACTTATAGTATTCATAAAAATCTCTATCCTTACCATAGGCCTGAGCATATATATTGATAGCTTCGGCATCACCCTTACCTTTAATTATATCTGATTCTTTGTTAGCCTCAGCAATAAGAATTGTTTTTTCCTTATCTGATTTAGCTTTAATTATTTCACTTTCTTGATGCCCTATGGCTCTAATTTCCTTAGCTTCTTTTTGCCTTTCTGTTATCATTCTTTCATAGACTGCTTTTCTTGCTTTATCTGGTAAATTTACTCTAATAAGCCTAACATCAATAATGTCTACTCCAAAACTTTTAACATTATCATTTACTATACTTATTATATCTTCTCTGATTTTATTTCTCTTAGCACCTAAAATCTCAACAAATTTTACTCTACCAATCACTTCTCTAATTCCAGATTCAATGATAGATTCTAGTCTAATTCTAAATTTATAATCATCCTGTACTACTTCATAAAAACTTTTTGGATTAACTATTTTATATTTTGCATAAGCATCCACTTTCATTGTTTTTTGATCAAAGGCAACAACCTCACTGTTTTCACTCATTTTAAATGTTAAATTTTGTATTCTTTTATCAAAAAACCTTACATCTTGAATCAGTGGCAATTTGACTTTCAATCCAGGCTCAATCACTTCGTCCATAACTTCACCAAACTGTATAATTATTGCGGTTTTTCTTTGATCTAGCACATAAATTGAATTAGCCACAAGAAAAAGTATTATTGCAAACGCTACAAGTAAACTGCTTTGAACTTTTTTCATTATACCTCAATTTTATTCATTATCATTGTTTGTTATCCATCTTATTAAGTGGTAAAAATGGTAATATCCCTTTGGCTATATCCTTATCAATAATAACTTTAGTAGTATTTTGATAAACTTTTTCCATTGTGTCTAAGTACATTCTCTTTTTCGTAATATCTTTATCAACCGAATAGGCTTTATAAATTTCATTAAATTTACTGGCCTCACCTTTTGCCTTTGATATGGTAGATTCTTTATATGCAAGAGCCTCTTCTACCAATGTTGCAGCCTCACCTTTTGCTCTAGGTATAATTTCATTTCTATAAGCTTGCGCCTGGTTTATAAATCTCTCTCTATCAGCTTTAGCAGATTGAACATCACGATATGCATCCCTAACTTCTGGCCCAACATAACTATATAAAATGCCCACACTAACAATTCCGATTCCAGAATGGTACGAATCCATTATTTTTTGCAACCCTTTTTTGGCATCCTGCTCAATTAATAATCGCTTTTCTGATAACGCTTCTGATAATGTAACTTCACTAATAACTTGCCTCATAACACTTTCAGCTGCACTTCTCACAATATTTTCACTCTTACTATCTCTAATGTTAAATAAATAATCTTTCGGATCAACAATCTTCCACTGCACATAAAAATGCATATCAATTATATTTTCATCTCCAGTAAGCATCTGACTTTCTTTAGGATAACTTAGATCAGTTTCATTTTGTTTATCGTTATCTCCACCTAAATAGTTAGTTTTAGAAAAACCAATTGGGTTAGTTATTTTACCAATAATATCTTTTTTGACCCTTGTTACACTTACTTTTTCTACTGTTTCAATGGGACTTGGCAGCTTATATTTCAAACCTGGTTTTACTTCTCTATTATATTTGCCAAATCTCATTACTATCCCTTCCTCATCCGTATCTACAGTAAAAAATCCTGTGGAAAGCCATGCTAAAGCTAATAATAATAAAACCACATATATCATTCCAAAGTGATTGTTTTGCTTTTTGTTGCTAAATTTCATATAATCTATAACTTTTTCTTGAGTCTTTTTTATTGACTTCTTTGCATTATTATCTTCATTTTCAGAATTTTTATTGTCCGAGTTATTACCCCATGGATTATCAATCATAATTTTAATTAAATATTAATATGAAAATACAACATTATGAACTTATAATAAAGATTGCAGGTTCTTGCAAGCAATTAAATAAAAATAACTCCTTTTCTATTTTATTCTCCTACTTTCTTCAAAGATTTCTTCCTCTAATTTTTTCATACGATCCATTTTTTCTTCATATCTTTTAGATTCTTCCTGAATTTTCATTATTTTTTCCATAGCAGTTTCAGTATGCTCCTCTTGCACCACTCCTTGATCTTGCACTACTCCTTGAGATACTACCTGCTGTGGCTCTAAATATAAATCATCACTAACCCATTTATCTTGAACTGAACTTCTGTAATCATCTATTTCAGATTTTTGTTGATCATATGCAAGCTGAGTGCTAACAACCTCTTCTTGAGCCTTAGTCATATCCTCAGAATACTTACTATATTCTTGAGTTTGAAATTCAAAATCTTGATTATAAACTTCTCTTCCTTCTTCTAGCTGAGTTTGTAACTGCTCTACATGACTTTGCTTCTCAACATATCTACTCTCTAATGCGTCATTAAGTTTCAATTGCGAGGCTTCTGTCTCATCTGTGACCTGATCTTTATTTCTTTGCAATTCTTGAGCAAGCTGTTGAGCTAATTCATTTTCTTGTGCTAATTTTTTATTAAGTTCATCCAATTGCCTTAATTGCTCCTCTAAATGAGCCTGAGAATTAGAAAGTTCTACTTGCTTTGCCTGGAATAAACCAACCGTTTGGTCCATTTGTTCTTGAGTACGATTTAATCCATTTTCAATTTCATATTTACTTATACCACCGTCAAGAACTCTTTGTTGCTCTTCATGTAATTCTTGTTGTTGTTGGAGTAAATTTCTACTTTCCTCAAACTCTTTTATACTATTTTGATAATTTTCAGCTTCTTGTTTATGCTGAGTTAATTGCTCCGTATAATCACTTCTTTCCTGCTCAAGAGATAATCTTTCACTTTCTAACAGTTGTTGTTTAGCTGTTAAGGCTTCTTCTTGGGTACCAAATCTTTCTTGAAGCAATTCTTGATATCTGTCTTCAACGTTATTTACATCCAATGGGTCACGTTGATCTTTTAATTGGGTTAGCTCACCATCATTCCTTTGAATATCATCTAAGCCTTCCCTTTCTAAAGTTAAATCACTGCCTTTTTGATCTAATTGACTTTGCTTCCCCTCGATATCACTAAGTTTATTTTCAAGCAACTCTTTTGAACTTAAAATTTTATCCTTCTCTCCTTTTAATTGCTCATATTTTACATCTAAATCTTTTATATTTTCATCTAAAATCTTCTTATCCCCTAATAACATGTTTTGCATTAAGTCTCTATTTTCCCTTGCTTCATCTTTGTTTTCAGATTTCAATCCTTCTCTCAATTTCGCAAATTGTTTTGCAAAGTCTGCCCCCTTACTCTTAAGGTCTTTTAATCCATCTGTTACTTTTTTTTGCTCTTCCTTAACATTATACACTCCAAGAGTAGCTGTAGGGCTAGGATCACCAGTAAAATTACTCCACATCCCTGTAACAGCTCCAGCAGTTTTACCCACTGTCTCAACCGCCCCTTTTCCAACTTTAATTATAGAATCCTTTTCAGTACCTGCAATTTTGTGTGACGCTCTATCGATATAATGAAGCAATCCCATTCTTTGTTGTATTGGTGAAAATACATTTCTATTTAAATATTGATAAGCTCTCGAACCATACAACTGATTTTCCCGAGCTTGAACAAAGCCATCAAAATTATCCATCGCAGTTCCATACATATTTGATAATGGCGTTTTTGCAACACCACCTACAGCATCAACAAGCCTAGGTACATAGTCCATATATACCCTAAATAATACAGATGAGATCAAGACATAAAAAAACTTAAGAGGTGTTACAGCATCAGAAAATTCACTAGCATTACTTGCTTTCCAAAATGGAGGATCCATTATTGTAATATCAAATATCTGCAAAGTGAATATTGGCGCCCAACACACTGTGTAATACAGTAAATCCTGCAATTGTGTTATAATTAAACTCAACATTAAAGCAACTGTCGCTGTTACAACTATCATCATAATACATGATCCTATAAACTGGTCTAACCAATTGTCAAATAGATGTATAGTTTGTTTGAATAGAATGCTTACGATAAAGATAGGTAATATAATAAGCAGCAAAGCCAATAAGAAAAAGCTCAATAAATACTGCACTAATGATCTCCACATACCCATAAACATCAAAATAACACAAATATATACCCCTATTATTAGATAAAATTTATTTGTAAACAACATCCCCCAAATTTTTGCATTAAAAGCAGATGACGTAACCATCTGAATCACATTATCATATGCAGAAAAAACAGTATCTAATTCAGGAAAGGGCAGCAATGACCTACCATTTACTGGATCAAACATCGATGCCTTCATAATTATAGTAGATATACTTATAGTAGCATCTACTATACCTTGAAATAACTCAGGTATAGCTTTTAAGGTTGGGTCAGAAATTACAGTGGATATAATACCAATTTTAAATAGTCTTACTATCAATTCTGTTTGATTAATTTCAATTAAACCAAGCATAAAAAATATAACTGTAAATACAACAAACAAGATAAGTATTGCCCTCACTACAGTCCTAAAGCCAGATTCTTTGACTATATTGTTGTATATAATATCTTTTACCTTATCAAATGTCTCTTTGAAAAAATCAATTAATTGCTCTATATACCCTTTCTTTTTAATAAAGGCACCATTGTCAATTTTGATTTTATAAGAGCCCATATTATCTCTATAGTATGAATCTTCAATTTTAAAATATAAGACTCCACCAGCTGGTATTTTCTCTTGAGTAAATGATTGATTTGCAGTATCCCATTTTTCAACGTGATCAACTACATATGTTTTTATAGTAACAGGATCTGAAGAGCTGCCACTAGAGGTACTAGGTTTGTATTGCTTTTCTTTGAGCGGTCCAACTCTAAAAGTTCTAAAATTATCGTCACCTAAGACCGGAGAATCATTAGGATTTTTGCCATTTAACGCAATTAAGCCATATATGCCATAACCATCCTTTATACAACAAGGTAAATTTTCTTGCTTATTACCCTTATTTATCTCTTTTCCATCAGGATAACAACCTTTACCTATACTCTCATTGCATATGTCAAATTTACAATTTTTTCCATCAATTTCTAAATCTCCCCATGGTTTCCAACCACCCTCTACAGTTATAGCTATATTATTCGCGTTATTATCAATATTATTATTTCCTTTAGTAAAAAATTCTGGATCAAATTTTTTCCACTGACATTCTCCACACTTTGGATCTTTTGAATATTGACATTTATCATTACCATTATTGTCCACACTACACTTAGATTTGATAATTATCGAGCCCGTTGAAAATCCAAAATCATAAGCCATATAACAACTGCCTTGAAAATTGTCAGTAATTCCAGAACAATCATTAGAATCATCAGCATTAGATATAGTGGTAAAATAAAAATTTTGCACTAAAAGAAAAAATAGCAAAAATTTAAAAAAGATTTTTATTTTCCCTTTGTTCATTACTTCCTCTTAACTTGATCTGGTTTATTTTTAGAATCATCTTTTTTACCACCACTATCTTTCTTGTCACCTCTATCTTTCATATCGTAATTTCCTGTACCAAGTACAGTATTACCTACCTTAGAGGCAACACCAGAAACAGCACCAATAGCATATGATTGCGTCTTTACTGCAACTGCTTCTAAATCAAATCCATAAAAACTACTTGTAGCTATTTTATTTGCAAAGCTAGACGCTAACTTAACCATTCCATCCATAGCCTGCACAACAATAAGCAGTGCCAAGACAGGTGTAAGTAAATTTATAGGTGATGACATGGAAGCCTGCAATGGGAAATGTGCTCCATACAAAGCAACCCACCATGCATTTTTCCAAGGTAAACATAGATAAGAGCCAAATATATCAAATGATAATATACAAGTTGGACATGCAGTAAAGCTTAAAGCTGCATGCAAAGTTAGAACAAAAAGTTCATGTAAAATTGCTAATGCCACAAATGCAAAGATTGGTTGAAACACCATCGATATCATATTATTAATCCATGATCTAAATAATTTAGATGTTTTATTAAATAGCATAAAAGAAATAAAAATTGGGGCTAAAATGAATAATATACACAAGGTTATCATGGAGTATAAATATGTAACAATTATGCGTAATGCACAGATTAAATAACTTATAATTGCCAAAATAATTAAAAATGCTATCAATATCCCCACTAAACTTGTGCATGTTAAAGCCCATATCTTTGTCCAGATAGTATTATTAAATAACTGATGAAAAATTTCATCAAACATTCCAAAAACTATATTAACCAATTCAGCATGCGTTGTATTCCCAACGCTTATTTTTTGCATATTTGTAATTGGTTGAATAATATCATAAATCAGTTCCATACTACCATTTAGTAACACACTGAATAAATACGTATTAAAAAATACCCAACTATTTGGTGAAATTATCATTGCTACGAAGGCTATCTTCAAAATTCTATTGATTGCTTCCTGTTGCGTTGTCTTTGCAAACCCTATCATATAGCTAATTCCTGTATATACCAAATACAAAACTAACAAAGCTCTAATTCCATTAATTATCAAAGGATCCTGAGTTAATTTGTTGAAAATATATTGAACTTTACCAGAGCTTGCTTTATTGCCATCATCACCAATAAAAAATCTAGTAATTTGGTTTACAATGTCAGCTATGGTCTTAGATATTTGATCGTTTGCTATATCTTTCTTATTTACAATTACACCATACGAACCTAAAGTATTTTCTCTTCCATCATGTATTAAAGCTGGATTTATACGGAAATAAATCTTTCCACTTTTTTCAATTTCGAATTCTTTATTACCCAAATGCTCCTTGGCATCCTCCCATTTAACACCTGTATCCCATGGTATATATTTTTTCTCTACATTTACGCCATCTCCAGTAACTTCTACAATAGCATATTGCAATCCCTCACCATCAATCTTAGGACTTCCCTTCCTGCTTATCTCAACCTCATATCCACCAAAATTATAAGAAAAATCCCTCGTTTCAACCCTACTGGACTCAGGTGTAAAATTAGAATACTCTTGTTTAGAAATTGATATATCTTTGAAAGGGGTAATTCGTGAATTATCTACATAATCAGCACACGTCTTATAGTAATTAACACTGCAGCAATCGAAAACTTTGCACCACCATGGGCACTTTTTATCATATCCCTTTTGACACTTCGTATCTACAATATAATCATCCTTATATTTAATTTGTAATGTTTCACCACCTGTATAACCTTTCAAATAGCCTTGAAATTCAAATTTATCTAAAGGAACATAGTTAGCGCTCCACCCATTAACATTTAACTTTTTTTTGACAAACGTATCTCTGGTCCCTCTCAAAAAGCATTCACTACTATTATCCTTATTCCTATCATCCTTATTCTTTTTTTCGATTATTCTTTTTTCATGAAATCCAGCACATCCTTTATTGGCACAATCAATAGTTTTATTTTGTTCATTAATGCAATATGATTTTTGATTGTCAGTATAATAACATATCGCTGATTCTTCTCCTGGAAAATAGCTTTTTTTATCAAAACAAGTGCCATTAAATGTTAAATCTAGGTCTGATTCATTAGGAATGTACATTTTATCAGAAGTAAATGGCAACACACTCCCCTTGTCCTTGCCAACATAATTACCAAAAAACTTACCCCCATAAGCGAATCTTAAATAATCTCCATCTTTTAATTTTATTTTAGTATCCTTCCAGTCTGAACTTCTTGCACTCCACCCGCCCGTGTTGACTTGCTCAGGCTTAGTATACCAATAATCTGGCGAAACCCTTACTGTTTCAAAACCCCCTAAAAATATTGTATTTCCATAAGAAGTATCTGAATTTCCCAAACTAAAAATTACTTTATCTTTCTCTTTAACATCAAAACTTATAGGAAAGTATGCGAAATCAATGGATTCATCATTTTGTTCTCCATTAGTACTACACGTTGTATTTATTGTAATTGGCTCTTCAACCCACTTCCATCCAAAAACACTTGAATCTCCATCATCTTTAACCCTATATTTACTAGAAAATTTACTCCCCACACCTTTCCTACAATGTACTAAACATTGCTCTATTATATCTTGATTAAGTTGCACACCTGTTAGACTATTTGGTATACCTGATTTAGATGATTCAAGGCAATCATCCCCCTTTCTTTTTTTGCAATCGGTGCTACTGAATTCACTTGGTTGGGAAAATTCTCTACACTGATTTTCACATATTTTATCACATTTACTTCCATGAGGTCTGACGTATATATAACTCTTCTGAGAATCCCCATAATCCCATGGCATATAGCAATCATCAAAGCTTATACTTTCTGCAAATACGCAAGAGAAGCCAGTTGTAACCATCAACAATCCTACACATAGTAAAAAACATTTGTTAATAATGGTTTTTATAATATGTTTCATTTATTATCTCCCTATATTCTCAATATAAATACAACACAATGATAATCTAGGCATTTTATCATTTACTACCTCCTTTTTTAGCACCACTACCTCCTTTACTTGCAGCTTTTTTAATAGCTTTCAATGGGGATTTTGCCATTGTTCCAAATGCTTTTTTAAATGCTCCTGATAAGTCACCTTTAGCAAGTCCAGCCACAGACTCTACTCCTGTTAAATATGCAAAAAATGTTGAAATTGAATTCATCAGCATAAAGAATAAAAATGACATTAACGCCAATTTAAGCATCGTCAAAAACAGTGCCTCTACCACAGAAAATCTCATTATAGTATATTTACCTAATATCCATAAATCAACTGTTTCATATAAGCCTTTTATTAGGTGCCCAATATTCATACTACACATATCTGTCTTGCCTTCATCTTCAACATGTATTGCGATTGCACATATAGGACTTTCTGACGCCCCTAAGTCAGTACACTGTTTAAAAAGACTAGGAGATTCAGGATTCAGCTTCAGATTTCCAAAATATATATTATCAAAAGTTGCAAGCATTAGTGCTATGAAAGCAAAATGCAGTCCTGGGTAAATAGTGTACCCCAAAAGCATCTTAAACCACGTTTCGTAAATACCTTTTGTAAAATCAAATAATGCAAAAGTTATCATAATTGGAGAAACAGCTACCAATATAGTAATTGAAAACATGGAAAGAATAAATATATGGGTAAATTTAAAGATAATCTTTAACAGCATAAATGAATAAATGAACATTGCTATGCACAATACAAAACCAATACCACTAACCAAAATCAATGCCGTAATTGACCATATTGCAATAAGCCCAGCAAACGAATAGTTACATGTCCCCATGTTTAAATAATTTATTACTCTGCAATCAATCAAATCCCACACAGTCATTTTAACAGAATTATCTGTAGAACCTGCAGTGTGAACGATGCTACCGACAGCCGCAATATTTCTTTGGCTTAATAATTGTTTATTATTATATTGAAATCTACAGTGCCCCAAAGGATCAGACATATTTTGCGCTTCCATAAAGTAACTTGCTATTTGCTGAGAACCATCAATTATACCGTAATAAATTCCAACTTTATTTCCTTTTTCATCTGTAGCAAACCAGGCATTACCTAATGTAAAATAAACAACTAACGCTACTTTAATCGCAAACATTAGATAATCACTTCTTTTTAGTGCCCCTCCTGAACTCATTATTTTAATTCCTGTGAGGCATAAATATAAAGTAATTGCCGCTAGCACTATTTTTTTAAGATTTTTCTGAATTTCCGTAAAAAATCCTGTGTCACTATTAGGATTTATAAAAACCCTTTCAAGCAAATCTAACACACACCCAACAGTAGTACTTGTGATGTGCATATCGCTCATCAAAAATTTTGAAACAGATTCTTTATTGCCAAAGTGATCATTGGGTACGTCTTTACCAGTTATATACAAACCTAGGGTTTTTAGATCGGTCCTGCCCTTACTAAAATATTCACATCTAGTACCCTCACCAACATCCAAATTCGGCACATCAACTAAACTAACTGGCGGAGGAACGTAGGTACAACCAATCTTAACAGGAAATAATGTATATGGTGCTGCAACACATAATTGAACCTTCCCTATATCAGAATTAAATCTATAATAGCCTATAAATTGATAAAATCCCTTAGCTGGAGTCTCTCCAGTAATATCATAAAAATCTCCTTCTGGTTGAAAAGTACATGAATCATGTTGATGTCTAAATAAATTAATCAAAATCCATGCTATATCCGTAAGAGCAGCACCTATTCCACCTCCCAAAGCACCCCCAACAGCAGCTCCAATACCAAGTGATGCCGCTGATACGTCAGATATTCTACTAATAGCGTTTGTATAATAAATTAAAGCATGTCCTGCAGATAATTTTTTCAAATCATTAGCCTCGCCCCGCAAATTTCCAGGAGGGGTTTGAGTACCAGGCCCCACTAATTTACCGTATTGATTAGTACAGTATGGAGAAGCTTCTTGCATATAACCATACGTGTTATCGACTTTTTCTTTATAATCACAATCTTCCTTCTTCTCATCATGTGCTTTTGTACAATCTACTAATGGACCTCCTGTATCAGGATCATACATTGGATCACAATGATAAAAGAATGGCACATCAACAGCTGTTAAAGGAGGTAAAGGCTTATCCCCCTGCACAAATTTAACATTACCATTGCTTTTTTTAGGATCACACTGGTATCCTAGCGCGATATTTGCATATTCATGTGGAGCAATGATATATGCATTAGTACATACATCAAGCATTATCATATACTCCACTCCAATGGCAACCAAAGCAAGTAAAGTAGCTGGTGAAAAAGATAATAAAGCGTCCATATAAAGTATTGCCCTGCCTATAGTAGCTAATTCAGACCAACCTGCTCTGGAAGATTGCTTCATAGAATTATTTTCTTTTAAATAATGTGGTATATTAACGTTGTTAAAATCTCCAACAGACAATTGAAAAATTGCTTTACCAGAACTAAAGCAGTTATCAATATGTGTGAACCAAGAGCTTCCATCTCTCGTTTTATTTTCATACTCTATCATTGAGTCAAAACTATAAGCCTCTTGTCTGCTTAAAAAAATTAAAAAGAAGAAAACAACAAATAATTTTAAATATCTCATTTTTTTAACCTAATTTCTTTTAGTTTTTCTGAAAATTTAGGAATCCATATACTTGGATCGCTTCCATATTTTTTTCTCACCTCATCTAATATAACAACTGTATCAGCTCTACCAGATAATATATCTACCACTTCATTCATTCCACCTAAATCAACCTTTGCTACAACTGCATCATTACCCTGTTTAATTAAAAAATATCGAGTGCCAGGATCAGTTGTTTTTATCAGTTGATATTCTCTCTCACTTAGCATAAATGAAGTTTTATACACATCGGTAGCTTTCAAATTTGGCAAGAATATTTGAGTTGCAGTCTGCTGTATTAGAGTATCACTAATTTGACTTTTACTAGCATCCTCTACACTTTGCGTAGCGAAAACAATAAATGTGTTAAGCTTTCTTAAAACTTTTAACCAATCTTTAATCTTTGGTGCAAAAATCGGATTATCTATAAGAGCCCAAGCCTCATCTAACACTATCATACTTGGAGTACCATCAAGTGATAGGTTGATTCTACGAAATATATAAGACAATACTGGACCTAAACTTGATTTATCTTTTAAAAGTTCTGCCATTTCGAAACCAAATACGCTAGATTTACCAAAATCTATCACATCTTCATCGTTATCAAAAATACTTGCATGCGAGCCTCCAGAATGCCACATAGCCAGCCTTCCCGCTAGAGTTCCAGGACCAGACATACCTAAAAATGCTGCAATATTAGATAACTTTCTATCTTTTCTTTCTAATTTAAAATTCCCCTCAATAGCTCTACTTAACAAATCAATATCTTGCGCATTAATTGCCTCTCCATTAACAGAAACTAATTGTTTCAACCAGTCAAGTAAGAAAGTTTTATTTTCTCCTCTATCATCAAGCTTAAGTGGATTAAAATTACATTTTTTACTTGGATCTATAACTGTATACTTACCCCCCAAAGCTCTTAAAAATATCTCTGCCCCCCTATCCTTATCAAAAAAGAATAATCTGCATTGATATTTCTGAGATTGAGCGCATAAAAAATTCATTAAAACCGTTTTACCTGCTCCCGTTGGTCCAATTATTGTAGTATGACCAACATCTCTTAAGTGAAAATTAAAATAATATGGAGTGCCAGATGTTGTATCCATAACGGTTACCGCATCTCCCCAATGATTATTAAATTTTTTACCAATAGGATAGTTATGAAAAGAATTGAAAGCCGCTAAGTTTAAAGTATTAATAGTAGATGACCTTACAATAAAATCATCATTACATGGTAGTTGCGCCCAAAAAGCTGGCTCCATATTTACACGTTCCCTAACTCCAATACCACCAGTATTTGTAAGCTCAACTGAAGCCATAGATAGCGCATTTTCTAGCTCTTTTAGATTGTCAGCAATACACATGATAGACAAATGATGCATACCAAAAGCTATTTCTCCTCCCATAGCCATATCCAAAGCCTCTGAAATACCTGCAATCTGAGATATAGCTTTATCACCAGCTTGAATCATTCTATTTTGCTGAAGTTGCATTTTCGCAATAGCAATTTGTCTATTAATAAATTGAAATGATTGAGTTACAACAAATTCAAATGGCATTTGCAAAAAGCCATCCATCATACCCGCCCATGTCTTTTGACTATACTCCTTTAAGCTAACCATTCCTGCAAATTTTGACTTGCCATTAATACCTTTAATTTCCATTGCCTTTTTGCCAAAATAAAGCCTCTCATTATTAACTAAATTATCAAGCATGCCAAATCCCATAAGTGCATTTGAGTTGTTGCCACAATTAACAATACTACTAAAGAACTTAACTATTTCGGAATACTTCTGATTGCCTCTCTCAACTATACCTAGCACCTCTGGGCTATATTGCCTAAGTGAATTTACTATTCTATTGGTAGCTTCTTGTAATTGTTCGAATCCCTCTATCATAGATTCATCTTCTGTTGATTTCTTAGGATTTTTAGAAAATTTTTCAAAGAAATCGTTAATAAATGATACGTTTAAATTTCTTTTAACTTTATATGAGACAGTGATATATAATTCATTTACAAAACCTTTTTGATTTTTGTGCTTTTGTATCCATTTATTATCTAAAAAACTTGCAAATCCATCAGGCATATCTATATTCCCTTGTGAACCTTCGTACACATCTTGCTTTTTCCTAATTATGTGGAAATATAAACTGATACTAGGATCTGCCATCCCTTTAAAAAGGAAATTCCTTATATTCTTTTTGATATCAACATCATCATCATCTGCCGTTTCAAAAGAAAAGCCCCCAAGCTTAATCACCTGAAGTAACTGGTTTTTTTTGGTATAAACTATATTATTATCCAAATGATATAGGTACGGAATAAATCCACTAAGTGGATATTCCTTATTTATTAAAGTATTTTTATCTGGTTTAGCTGAAAAAAATCTCATTACTATGTATATGCATTAAAATTAAAATGGATCATATGAATTAGCTCCATGAAAAAATTTATTTTTACATTTTGAGCATTTTTCAGCTCTTACTTTAAATAATTCTATAAATAATGGCTCTTTTGAACATATATAATAACCCAATCCATGAATTGGGAATGCAATAACCAAATATAAAAATTTGGTTGTCATAATGTACATCAACATACAGACAAACGCATTAACTATAAAAAAATTATAACTTACGCCAAAAAGAAGTGGCGGTCTTGTTAAGCCTACAAAAAGATGGTCCGTAGTTAAAGATCCTGGCATAAAATACTTTAAAAAAATCACATAATTCATAGTAACTACTTGATTCTTAGAGCACAAGTTATAAATTATGAATTGGTATATTTTTATCAAAATTGTATTTTTATAATTTTGTTTTCTAATAACTAATTGACAAAAGAGTATTTTTATACTTAGAATTTTAACTTAATTCTAGTGGGGTAACAATGAATCAATTCAATAAAGTCTTAACGAATACCGGAGATGAAACAGGTCTATTTACTAATTTGATGTACAACGTAAGAAACCAAAATTTTAACGGAGATAACGAGGACAATGCTAATTACTTAAATCATAGAAATACTGCTTATGTAGATGGGAAGCATTATGCTGAAATTTGCGCTCAACAAGGTGGATCTGAGTGGTTTTTTCAAGATACAGGTCAAAAGATGGGGACAATTCACTTTATATTATATTAGAAGTCAGGATTTTAATGGTGAGCAATGGGACAATGCTAATTACTTAAATCATAAAAATGCGCCCTGGACAAAGGAAAAATATCATGCTGAAATTTGCACCAAACAAGATGGATCCGAATGGTTTTTTGAAGTTGACAAATCATCATATATTCCGCAGATTTCAGTTGTAAATATGTCATTAAATACTGATGAATCAATTGACAAATTATTATCTAGTACAAGCTTAGGAACTCAGATAGTTAATAATATTAATGGTAATTCACCACTTACAGTAAGCTTAGAATTTAGTAAGAGCTTTAGTAGCTCCATCTCATATACTTATAGCTCATCCGTAGAAGTAGGCATCGAAGTAAAAGTAAGTTTCAAAGAAGACGCCATATTTGAATCTGCAGGGATTGAGGTATCTGGAAATTTGCAACGCACCGAATCTAGTTCTTTTACTCATACTAATACTACAACATCCACGTTAAGTCTAACCGAATCAATCACGGTTGCTACAGGCAAATGCTCTGAAATTACTGGATACTATAAAATTATACATGCTAATCAAGTTGCCTTCAAAACAAATGCTTTAGTTAGTATAAGTGGAACTATTATTGATGATCAAGGCAATATGGTATCTGGCCAAACTATTCCAAATGCTAAATTTATCACACAATATATAAACGACAATATTAAGGGAATGACTGTTATTGATCCTAATTATAGCGATACAAATGTAAAAGTTGAAATGACAGGATATATGTCAGCCAACTTAGCTACAATGGACTCATATACCGAAGAAGTTGCGTGCGATGGAAATAATTTTCCAGAACATACTGAATTATAAATTTTTTTATGTTGCTGGTTAGTTTGATTTGAAACTAACCAGCTCTTTAATACCCCCCCATTCTTAATTTAAATATCTATTCAAATTTACCTTGGTTTTTTTTAAAAACACAGATACCATAGAGGCAATAGATGAGTGTGAAGTAAAATTATTTTACAAAAAATAAATATTTTAATTCAAGTATGAAATTTATAACGTTTGAAGGCTGTGATTTTTGTGGAAAATCAACACAAATACAATTGTTAAAAGAATATTTCGAAATTAATAATAAAAAAGTATTTCTAACCAGAGAACCTGGAGGCACTATCGTTGCAGAAAAAATTAGAGAACTAATTTTATCGTCTAAAGGAATTACAGATCCACTCACTGAATATTTACTAATTGCCGCTGCAAGAAAAGACCATGTTGATAATTTAATAAAGAAAAAAATTCAACAAGGATATTATGTGTTATCGGATAGATTTTACGACTCATCTATTTGTTACCAAGGTTATTATAAAAATTTAGATATCAATGTTTTGGAAACTATCAAAGAATTAACTATTGGTAAATTTGAACCAGACCTAACTTTCTTAATTGATATACCTGAGGAAGAGATTGAAAAAAGAATGACAATAAAAAGAACTGGCAACAACATTTACGATAGAAAACCTAAAGATTTTTATAAAATAATTAGATCTGGATATTTAAAAATTGCACACAACAATATTAACAGGATATTCATCATAGATGGCAATAAAAAAACAGAGGATGTGAACGCTCAAATAATCAAAATTGCTAAAGAGAAAATATTATAGTTGATTTAATATTTAAAATCATGCAGTATTTCTTAAGTAATTTGAGATTCATCCAATGATTAAGCCTAAAATTAAACTGCTTTTTATATTATTATTAATTCTAGTTACCAATACATACAAATCTAATGCAACTGAAAAACCTCAAAATCCTTTTGAAAAAAAACAAGCAATCAATAAGGATACGGCTCCAGTAAAAATCACTACTGATAAAAACATAAAAAAACAGGAGTTTTTTAACCCTAAAACAATAACAATTGCCACTGGGTATTCAAATGATAGCGTTGGAAAGGTGATCTGTAGTTTAGTAAACTATAATCAACACATTACAGGCTTTAATTGCATGACCAAACCAACTTCTGGAAGTATGGAAAACATGAATAAATTAAACAAAGGTGAAGTTGATTTTGCAATTGCTCCAGCAAGTATTATATTTGATGAAATACAAAATAATACAGATAAAGATAGTGTAGATAAAAATTATAGATTTGTTTTATCTTTAAATGCTGAAGTTTTAAATATTATGGTTAAAAATAATTCTAAAATAAAAACCATTGATGATGTTAAAAATACCATTATTGATGTTGGTAGCAAAGATTCTTCCACATATATTTTTTTACAAAAAATATTGCAGCAAAAAAAATGGACAAATCATGATTTAAGTGGAATTGAGTATATACACTATAAGGATAAGGCAAATGCTTTGTGCTCTAATAAAGTCAATGCAACATTTGTGTATGGCGGAATTCCAGATATATACGTCAATGATATTACAAATTTTTGTGAAGTTAAATTGATTTCAATTGATAATAGATTGATCAATGATATGTCATTATCCAATTATTTTATAGATGAAAAATTTATTCCTGGTGGATCATATCTTGGCAATCCAATTGACGTTAATACCTTTGGCAGCCCCAACCTAATAATTGCTTCGAGCAATTTTGATAAATTAACAGTCTATAACTTAGTAAAATTGATAGTTAACAATATCAATACACTTAAAAAAATTCATTCTGCATTTGACATATCTCCTTTGAAAGCAATAGCAGATAATAAAAATCAAATTCCATATCACGATGGCTCAGCTGTATTATTTCAAGAAAAAAATTTACTTTATTAATAAAAACAAACTTTCAAAAATTCATTCCTATGCCATATAAATTTCTTATATTTATGTTGTTGCTCTTAAATTGTATAGCCCAAATATAAATAAAAGCTGAATTACCCTTAATAATACCACACAGAGGTGGAAAAGCAGAATTTCCAGAAAACACGATTTATGCTTTTTCACAAATGGATAAATTAAAAATTACCATTATAGACCATTATAGAAATTGATCTACAAGTGACTAAATATGGTATTCCCGTAATATATCACCCTGTAGATTTAAGTACACACTCCAATTTGAATGGAAAAATTTCTGATTATCCACATAATATCATCAAAAAAGCCAAAATAATAAAACACACACATATTAATCAAAAACTATATATACCAAGTTTATATGAAGTATTATCAAAATTTAAAAATATAAATTTTATTATTGATTTAAAGTCTCTACCTGCCAAAAAATTAATTGACTCAATAGCAAAAATTTTTGAAGCAAGAGATCATACCAGAGAGAGAAATTTAAATATGCTGCTAAATTAATCTTGCTCCATTCCATTAAATGAAGATTGGATCGGGTTAGAACTAAAAAGAAAAATAATTATAAAGGAGCATTTTGCTTTAGGAGAGGGTACAACTCCAATTATTGCTAAATTATGGAACCCAGAAATCATAAAATGCATAAACAATTTTTCAAAAAATTCTAAAATTGTTATTTTTGGAATCAATAATATCGAGGATTATTGCGAATCAATAAAACTAGGCGCGTATGCAGTACTTAGTGATAATCCTATAAAAATGATACAACTAAAACAAAAGCTTAAAAATGAGGGCGCTGAACGCAATTGTTCAAAGATGAATCATTAATCAAAAAGAATTTAGCATATAAATACTTGTTCATGAACCTTACATCTACCCAAAAGTATATCTAATGTAGCTTCTAAACCATCCTCATTAAAACACAATTAAGTGCTTGGCCTAGAAAACCAGACAAAGCCAATGTTTATTGGCTTTGTCTTTAAAGTAGTTTACCGTTGAAAGTTATATAGCAAAATTTTGTGTAAAATTTAAGTATAATTTAATAGCAAAAATTAAAG
>CAJQNX010000005.1 GCA_905479795.1 uncultured Candidatus Midichloriaceae bacterium
AAGAATAATTTTAAAGCAGTATTCAGTTGGTTAATTAAGGAGGAGACAATAGAAAGAATCCAACAAGGAGAATACGGAGTGGGAGATAGAGAGCTAGATATGAATAATGTATCAAAAAACATTGAAGTGAAAAAAGAAGAACTAGTCAGTAAAATGGATAAAAAGATCTCAGAATACATGAAGCTCAATATAGACGACACAAAAGAAAGAAAAGAATTTGATGAATATGTCAAAACGTATAAAACAGAAGTAATTGACGATGAATACAACATATTAGGCGTGATAAAGCACATATCTTATTACAGCTTATTTAAAATAAGTGAGTATGAAAGTCTCAAAGAAAGCTTGTACGAAAGCTATGTAATGAAGAAATATTTAAATATTACAAAAGTAGAGGCAAGGGAAAAAATAAGAAATAAGATGATGAAAATGATAGAAGATAGTGGAGGAGATGTAATTATACTTGATGAATTAAATAAAAGGTTGACACAAGGACGTTTAATACCCGCAATATTAGGGTTAGTAAAAAATATGGAAAACAAAATAGTAATTTACTAAGCAGAATAAACAGCTAAATAAATGAAAAAGAAAATTAAAAAAATATGTAACTCAATAATAAATATAAGTGATTATTTTTTACTAGTAGCACTAACAATTTTTGTGATATTAATGAGTATATCTTGGGACATCTATAGTTATGAAAAAGTTATTGAATCTGAGAAAGCAAAAACTTTAGAATTAGCAAAAAACGAGTTAGACAGCATAATTAGGGGATATGAAAAGTTCTTAATAGAAGTATCAAAAGAGTTATCAAAAAACGAAATAAATACAGATAATCAAATACTGCAAATAATTAGAGAAGGTTATTTTACAATAAAGAATCTTAATAAGGGGTGGATAAACATAGTATGGGAGAGCAACAAGCAAATAAGTAAGGAAATAACTCAATTAGGAGTGAAAAATATAGATAGTAAAAATAGTAATTTATTAAAAGAAGATGAGTTAAAAATATGCAAAGCAGTAGTAAGAGAGGGTATAGAGATAATAGGAGATATTTGTTTTGAACAAAGTATAGAGAATTTAGAATATCTTATTAATCAAAAAATAAATAAAAAAATAAGTATTAAAAATAATGCAGAGTTAGATAAAAATTATGATTATGTAAAAATAAAAAATAAACATAACAAAGCAATATATATCGTAATAAGCCAAACTAAATCAAAGAAAATAGATTTTTATAAAATAGTTTACGTCGTTTTAGCTATGAGCATAGCTGCAGTGATCGTTTTTAGGAATCATCTAAACAAAAGAAAAAAAGAGCTTTTAAATATAAAAGATATAAAAATAAAAGAGAACAAAATAAAGTGCTTGGAATATATATCAGCTAAAAATGGCATTTATAGAAGAAAGGGGTATTTAAATAAACAAGATATATTAATCTTGACAGACTATTTTTATAAAGAAATTATTGAATTAAATTTAAATATAAAGTTAAAAATAAGAGAGGAAGTCCAAAATAAAGAAATAAATACAGAAATATTATATAAAATTTTAATGAGCTTATTATTAGAATCTATAAACAGAATATATAATAACGGCAGTATATCTGTAGAGTTTAAATTAAAGAACTTACAAATGATTGAGATGAGATATACAGATAATCTCTATAATATAAATATCAAAGAGGAAGAAGATGTGGTTAAGCAAAGACTTAAGAAGCATTTGTTTTATCTAGACCAAAAAAATATAAAAGAGTTATTAAGTCAAAATAATGGTGTATATGAAGAAAATGAAATTTTACATAAAAGAAAGGAAGTTATAATAAATGTTCCAATAGTAACAGAGCAATTGCCTTCTAATATAATATCGATTAAGTCATTTATAAAAGATGAAAAAGATGAGGTATAAAAATATATTTTTATTAATTGTTGTAGCTTTGTCTATCATTATAGATGTACAAGCCAATATTATAAATCTACCAGATAAAAATAAAAATTTTGTAAAAAGGAAAGAGTATGAGATCTTAGTAGATGAATATTTCAAGAATAAAAAATCTGCAATAGTAATACAAGGAGTGGGTGGGATAGGAAAGACGCAAATAGCTAAATCCTATGCATATTCAAAAAAAGATAATTATGATTTTATTTGGTGGATTAACTCTAAAAGTTCTTTTGAAGCACAAATAGGGGATATTATTGATTTTTATAAAAATACTGAAAGTAAAGAAGTGCAAATATATAAAACAGGAAATATAGAAATAGACATAATTACTGTTTATAAAATAATTAGTGGTAATAAAAAATGGTTAATTATATTTGATGATTACCAGCTTGCTTTATCTCAGAATATGGACAATTTTATACAAAACCTTAAAAAAAATGTTAATATCGATATATTAGTAACAGCACGTGATAAATTTGTTGAAAAAAAACTTAGTAAAATGATTAATATTACCCAATATAAAAGGGAGGAATCTCTGCAATACTTAAAAAGGTTAGATACTAAAAAATACAAAGGGGAAGTCGAAAAACTAGATAAATTAGCAGTATTATTAAATGATCATCCACTATCAATAGCATGCGCATATGCCTATATATCAAGTATAAATGGCATAGATGTAGATGATTATATAGAATTGTATCAATCAAGATACAAAGAATTGAAAAAAGTTGAGCAAAAAATAGTAGAAAATATAGGAAAGAAACATGTAGATAATTATTCTAAAACAGTAAATACGGTTATATATGTAATCTTAGAGAAAATAAAGAAGGAAGATAAAGAGGCGGTAGAGTTAATAAAGTTGGTATCATTGATAGACAATAAAAAGATACCCAGCCAAATGTTGAATCATTATTTAGAATCAAACAAGCTAAAATATTCTCAAGCGATTAATACGTTACTAAAATATGGCTTATTAGAAATGGATGGGGAATTTTATGAATGTCACGAAGAAGTGCAACGAGCATTTTATTATTATTTTGATATGAAAGAATTAAAAGACACCTGGATTAAAGTAGTAAGCTTATTGAATGATGAGTTACCAGGAACAGTGCATTTGTTGAATTTGTATCTCGCTAATAAAGTGTATTATTTAAATCATATAGGGAAGATATACAAAAAATCACATGAATTTAATTATAGAGGTGATGATATAATAGGGCTAAAAATTAAGGAGCTTGAGTTTATTTTAACAGGTATGAGAGATGGTAAAAGTGCAAAAATAATAATTGAAGAAATAGAAGAGTTAAAAAAAAATAGTGACAAAATAAGCGATCTAAATGCAATTAAATTTTTGCTTATGAAAAGTACTTATTCATCATGGTTTAAAATGGACTATAATTTGTCAATCAAAGAAGCAGAGCAGGCTTTATTAAAGATAAAGGCAAGTAAGAAAAATCTCTATGAAGAAGAATCAATGGCTGCTTTTTCTAAGATTGCTCAAGCATATTCATTAATTGCTAGATGTGATGAGGTATTTTATTATGCAAATTTATCAGAAAAACTAATAAAAAATGAAAAAATAAGTGCGGGATATAAGCAAGTGCTATATGGAGCTAAATCACTAGCTTATAGACAAAAAGGCGATTATAAAAGTGCTTTTTTGGAAATTAATAATGCAATGAATTTGTTGTCAGAAAAAATGAGGGACTTTGATAGTGGATATACAGGAGGTATTCCAATTATGATTAATAAATTAGATATAATGCTAAAATTGGAAGATAGTAGAATAGTATTAGAAAATGTAAGTGAGCTAGAAAAATCAATAAAAAAAATATTTGGTGATAAATTTTATTTATTAGGAGCAATAAGTTTAACAAAAGCTGAGAGTATTTTTAGGTTAGGGGATGTACAAAAAGCCAGAAAATACATAGATGTAATAAATATTAAAAATATGAGGGGTGTAAGCTCTATTAGAAGAGCAAGTGCGTATAAATTAAAGGGAGATATATATAGAGCAAATAAAAAATACGAAGAAGCAATGAGGTATTTTTTAGTGGCAGAAGAAATTTATAAAAAATATTTATCTGTGATTGCAATAGAAGATGTGAGCGATCTATATGTAAGTATGGTGCTAAATTTATTAGATAGTAATGAAATAAACAAAGCTTTTAAATACAGAAGAATGCATGAAGAGTTATTTAGCAATACTCATGCTGGGCATTATAAAATGGAACTGTATTTAACTAAAAAAACAGCGCCCGATAATTTTAAAAGTATTGATTAACAATCCATTCTGCAAATTGTTTGTCGGGTTTTTTAATTTTTCTTTCTAAAGAAAAAATATATATTTCCTTGATTATTTTTAAAGCTACTTCGCTGCTGATTGACTTGACTTTTTTTTCTTTTATCAGTTTATTAAATAAGTCGCAAGAATTACTGAAAAAATTATGATCCCATATAGGAGAATCAGAGGTATCAGAGGTTAAACTTTGCTCTATTTGAGTAACAGATGAAAGAGTTTGCTCTCCTATTAATTGATCTATTGTGACATCAAAATATTTTGCTATAGCAATGAGATTATTTATTTTAGGATGAACGCTGCGTCCCTGTAGTAATTGCGCCAGAGTAGGATATGGTATGTTCGTTTCCTTACTTAATTCCGTAGTAGCAATGCTTCTATCAGACATTAATTTTCTTAATATAAAACTAACCCTACCTGCTAACGCCATATTTTCCAAATTTTCATGTAATAATGGCTCGCCCATAGTGCTGAATACAGTTTGTTAAGTGCATATAATAACATAATTTTCATAAAAAAATATAACTTTAGCGGATAAGTAAATATGAGTTGACATAAATATATAGCATATATAAGATGAGAAGTCATAATAAATATGGTCGTTACTATATGTTTTATAAAGATGTTCAGATAAAAGTAGGTAATTTTTACATACTTAGACCAAGTATCGCAC
>CAJQNX010000006.1 GCA_905479795.1 uncultured Candidatus Midichloriaceae bacterium
TGCAGCCTTCTGTATATGATTCTTTTAGTATTCTTTCTTTTTGCTCGGTGCTAATTTTGTTTCCCATTTTTATATTATGTGTTTTTCTCCATAATACTTTCTCTCCCCTTTTTTACTAGACCGCCTTCACCGTACGCTTACATTTAAACTTTATCAGGCATTTCTCTTTCCTACGTGTTGGTTGATGTGCATTTTCCACACGATTATTAAGTCCTTTATTGCTCCTATGTTTCGTTTCAGGACATATTTCCCTTAATCGGCTTGATATAGCTTCTTAATTTATCTGTGACGATTACTCTCGGTATTGGATAATATGATTGCAGTAATCTTGATAAGAATCTTATCGTAGAACTCTTATTACATCGTTTCTGTAAAAATACATCAGCTCATACCCTTCTGAATCTACTGCTCTCCACAGTATAATGTCTTTTTGCTTTTCCTTCCATTTTTACTCTACTTTCTTATATCTTAGCAAGATCTACTCTCACTTTCCTCTTTTGGCAATTCTCTTTATTCTTTCTGCTTTTTAACTTGACGGTGCCTTATAGAGGCAATTTATGGATTTAAAAAAGAGAGAATATTACGAAGAAAAATATCCTGAGATAAGTTGTTTATTAATCTTTTGCTAAAATTAACTTTATTTTAAAATTTTAAATTTTTTGCTAAAACTGTCGGGCTAAGCTAGTGTGTTTATAGAATTGTAAGTCTTAATTGAATGTGTATTCATAATGTACTATAAAAATAAAGTTAATCAAACTGAAGCCTCTCCACTTCAGTTATTTAGATTATACAGAAGATTATGCTATAATTATTCTAAGTTGACCTAAAAATATTGTATTACAATTCTATTATGTAGTAGTATAAATTAAATAAAGATTTGCAGATGTGATGGTAGAGATTGTATCATATGTTCATAGTATATTTTTAAAATTACCATTCTTAGCGTTATTTATAACAATTGCCTTAGGGTACTTTATTGGTAAATTTCATTTTAAAGGTTTTGTATTAGGAGGCATTACTGGATCATTAATTATAGGAATACTTGTAGGGCAAATAGGAGTGAAAATAGATCCAGAGATAAGTTCTTTCTTTTTTGCATTATTTATATATGCTGTGGGCTATCAAGGAGGAGCTCAGTTTTTTAGATCAATAAACAGAAAGACTTTTATACAATTAATCTCTGCAACAATTACATGTGTGCTAGGCCTGTTATGTGTTTTAGTTTTTGCCTGGTTATTTGATCTTGACAAAGGTACAGCTGCTGGATTAGGTGCTGGTGGGTTGACACAATCAGCAATGATTGGCACAGCTTCGGATGCTATAGCAAAACTCAATATTTCTCAAGCATCTATTAATGCTATGCAAGCCAATATAGCTGTTGGTTATGCAATTTGTTATATATTTGGCTCGTTTGGACCAATTATTTTGCTATGCACTATTATTCCATGGATTATGAAATGGGATATTAGAAATAGTGCTATAAAATTAGCAAAAGATGGGCATGCAAGTGATGATAATCTTGAAGAAGGACAATTCGAAGCAATACACTCAATCGACACAAGAGTCTATAAAGTTAAGGAAAATTCACCTGCTATTAGCAAATCAATTGAGTATTATCTTGAGCAGCATATCGCGATCGAAGCAATTGTAAGAAATAATCAAATGGTTAATGTGGATGCTACAACAATAATTAATCAAGATGATATAATTGCTGTGACTACTAATGTTTCAGAATTTTCTGAGTGCTATAATTTATTTGGCCCAGAAATAGAAAAACCTGAATCAATGAAATTAACAGAAGAAGTTCGTAAGATAATTGTTAATTCTAAAAAATTTGATAAAAAAAGTATTAAAGAATTTTATACTATAGTAGGAAATAAAGTTGCAGGAGGGATTTTTTTCAATACTATTTCTCGTTTAGGTGAAGTGCTAAAAGCTAAACCAAATTTACAACTTAAAAAAGGAGATGAAATTGCTTTAATTGGCAAAACAGCAGATTTAAACGTGGCATCTAAACTCCTAGGTTATACGATTTCTGCTACAAAAATAACAGACTTTATTTTTTTTGGATTAGGAATGTCAATAGGTTTTATTTTTGGTTTATATAGCTTCACAGTATTTGGGATATCAATAATGCTTGGGAATGGAGTAGGATGTTTGTTAGCGGGACTAATACTAGGATGGGTGAGATCTACTCATAAAAGATATGCATCTTTACCCACAGGAGCTTCTAATTTTCTTAGAGATTTTGGATTAGCGGTGTTTGTTGCTGCAGTTGGAATCACTGCCGGTCCAGAAGCAACTATGGCAATAAAAAAATATGGTGCTAAACTATTTTTATTAGGAATAGGCGTTACTATTATTCCTCAAGTTATCAGCTTTATTATATCGTATTATGTACTAAAAATAAAAAATCCAATAGATATTTTAGCAACAATTGCTGGTGGAAGAAGTGCTAATCCAGGGTTTGCTGCATTACTTGATAAGGCAGGCAATTCTACTCCAGTACTTCCATTTACAGCATCATATGCTATTGCCAATATATGGCTGACTTTATGGGGTCCTATAATTGTAGCTTTAGTAGCAAAAATTCATCCTTAACAATATTATAAGAGGTAAAAAATATGGCTGATACAAATAACCTAAGTCCATTTGAATTAAAAGATAAATTAATAGATATAGCTTCATCACATACAGATAGGCTTATGTTAAATGCTGGTCGTGGAAATCCTAATTTTTTAGCATTAGCTCCAAGATATGCCTTTTTACAATTAGGTCATTTTGCTTTAAAGGAATCAGAAAGATCATACTCATATTTGCAATCTCCAATAGGAGGGATGGTGGAAAAACAGGGTCTTGTTGAGCGTTTTGACAGATATGCCGATATGAATATTGATAAGGAAGGAGTAAAATTTTTAAAAGTAGCTTTATCCTTTATTACCGATCACCTTGGAATTCAAAAAGTTGATTTTTTACATGAAATTACAGAAGCATTTTTAGGATGCAATTATCCTATTCCACCTAGAATGCTAAAGATTTGTGAGCAAATAGTAAAAATTTATTTATCTTCAGAATTAAGTGGCACCTCCATAATTGCAGATGATTTTGACATTTTTGCTACCGAAGGGGGTACTGCAGCAATGACATATATTTTTCAAACATTAAAAAGCAATGGTCTAATAAGCAAAGGTGATAAAATAGGTATAGTTACTCCAATATTCTCTCCATATCTTGAAATTCCGAAAATACCAGAATATAGCTTAGAAGTTGTGGATATTAGAGCGGATGAATATCAAGGGTGGCAAATAACTGATGAAGAATTAAAAAAACTTGAAGATAAAAAAATAAAACTTCTTTGTGTTGTAAATCCAAGCAATCCGCCCTCAGTGAAAATAAATGAAGAAGTTTTAAGTAAAATTAGTGCTCTTGTAAGTACAAAACGTAAGGATTTGATGATAATTACCGATGATGTTTACTCTACGTTTGCTGATAATTTTACTTCTCTTTTCTCGAAATGCCCGTATAACACTCTTTGTGTATATTCATTTTCTAAATATTTTGGAGCCACTGGGTGGAGGCTTGGAACTATAGGAGTTCATGCTAATAATGTGTTTGATGATGCTTTACAAAATTTAGATGAAAGTGTTAAAAAAGAATTAGATATTAGGTATCAATCACTAACCACTGAACCTCGTAAAATACGTTTTATTGATAGAATCGTTGCGGATAGCAGAACAGTAGCTTTAAACCATACTGCTGGTATATCAACCCCTCAGCAAGTTCAAATGACTTTGTTTGCATTATCATGCATATTAGATGAAAATGATATATACAAACAAATTACTAAAAAACTCATTAGGCGTCGTCATAAAATACTTTATCAAGCTATAGGAGTAAAGGCAGATAGTATTGATAGCAATTCTGTTGATTATTATACTCTTGTAGACTTAGAACTTTTAGCAAAAAATTTATACGCTAACTCATTTGCAAAATGGTTTATAAGTAAGAATACAGGTATTGATTTTTTAATGCGTTTAGCGGATGAAACAAGTGTAGTTCTGCTTCCTGGCAAAGGCTTTGAGGTAGTTAATTTGTCTGTCAGAGTGTCTTTAGCAAATTTAACGGAGTATGAATATAAATCTATTGGCAAAGCTATTAGAAAAATTTTAGATGAATATTATGAGGAATTTAGCAAATCTTAATCATTAATATTAGTTGTAAATAGGCACCGGAAAAGTGCACCACTATATAAGTTGTAAATAACTAAATATAGGTGCCAAATTGTATAAGATATAAGAAAGTAGAGTAAAAATGGAAGGAAGAAGTAAAAAGACATAGGTATCCAATATCAATAATAGGACAAGCGGTATGGCCATATCATAAATTTAATATGAGCTACCGAGATATAAAGCTATCTGGGATGAAGCTGCAGAAAATAAAAAAAACTGCCCCGAAGATGAGGCAGTTTTAATAATATTATACAAATATGTGTAGTATTACATAGATTGTAGTAATTGAAGTAAATGATGTGGAGTTTGAATCAACTTAGCTTCAGCTGCAATAGAAGCTGTCAATTTAGCTTGCTCTTGAGAGAAGTCTTTTGTTAATTGTGTGAAATCCGCATCCAAGAACTGAGCTCTAGCAGCATCAACGTTTTCAATTGCTGTTGAAATACTTTCTGCAACCATTCTAAACCTAGATTGATAAGCACCAATTTTAGAGTTGTATTCGAACATGGTTTCTAGCGTTTTGGTAATTTGCGCTTGTGCATCTTCAGCACTTTCAACTGTGATTAATGAAATTTTATCAATGCCAAGAGCTTTAGTGTTAACGCTGTCAAATCCAATAGCAATTCTTTGATCTGCTTCAACGCCAACTTGGAACACCATAGGATTTCCAACAGGTTTGTCGCTTTCAAAATTAAATGAATCTGTGCCAGCTGTGATTGTTGTTGTTGCTGGTGCAGCGGGTGCGGCAGTTGTAGCAGGCTTAGCGTCTATTGTCATTACATCTTTCCCATCTGCTGTTACTTTTGTAACTTCAGTAAGAGAATCAACTGCATAGTAGGTTTTTGCACCATCTAGGGATTGTACTTTTTTATTTGCTGTATCAACTTTATATATAGCTTTCCCAGCTAAATCCAAAATATAGTCACCTTTGCCGGTAGTAATGCCAGCAGCAGTAGCAGCAGCTTTAGAAGGATCAGTAGCATCCAAAGCTGTTGTTTTTATCTCAAACTTACCAGCATTAGTACTAGTAGCTTCAGCGTATCCTATAACAAGATTTCCATCACCATCAAAAACACCTGCTTTATCAACAGTTCCTGCAGTATTATTCTTTATTTCTAATTTTTGGCCTTCTGCAACATTAACAACCATATCTTCTGCAGTAGAACCATCAATCAATTTTCTGCCGTTGAATTCTGTTGCTGTTGAAATACGATTAACCTCAGTTTTTAACTGTTGAGCCTCAAGATCTATCAACTTTCTATCAGAGTCACTAGCACTTCCTGTTAGAGCCATGATTGATAATTGATCAAGCCTTTTTAAGATATTTACAACACCCTTTGTTCCACCGTAAGCAATGTTTAGTACAACAGATGCTTGGTGAGCACTTTTAAGAGCTTCTTTTTGTACTCCTAAGTTTATCTCTAATTTAGTACCAATTGCAAGACCTGCTGGATCTTCATAAGGGAATATGATCGCTTCTCCAGAAGCCAATTTGTTTGCAATTGTAGAAGAGTTTTCCAGAATATTGCTGATTGAATTTTGTACCCCAGCTGTCTGGGTATTGGTAATCGATGGTATAGTCATTGTCTTTCTCCAATTTAAATTTATTAAAACGAGGACTACTGTCAAAAAATGATTTATCTTGCATTAGATAAAGCTAAGTGAGTGATTACTCATTCTGAAATATAATCAGAAGTCTGATGAACCCCTTTAACACACTACCCAAGATAAATTACGACTTCTGTCGCCATACTCTTATCAAAAACGTTAGCACGATAAAAAGTATTTGCAAGTCTTTTTTATTTTAGATTAATGTATCAAATTTTTATCACCACCAATCCCAATGAAAAAAAGAATTATTCTTTCAATACTTAAATTTATATTGTAGAAAATACTTATCTATTTTTGTTGAGAATAATGAATAAACAAGAGGTTATATCTTTTAATAATATGTCCAATGTGGCAATAACGCCTATGATGAAGCAATATTTGGGTTTGAAATCTGCACATAAGGAGTATTTATTGTTTTATAGGCTGGGAGACTTTTATGAATTATTTTTTGATGATGCGTTAGTTGCATCAAAAGTGTTGGATATAGTTCTTACAAAAAGAGGGAAGCAAAGTGGAGATGATATACCAATGTGTGGTGTTCCGCATCATAGTGCAACTAATTATATAAATAAGTTGTTGAAAGATGGATATAGCATTGCTATTTGTGAGCAGTTAGAGTCTCCTGAGGAAGCGAAAAAAAGAGGATATAAATCTGTAGTAAGGAGGGAGGTTGTTCAAATTATCACTCCTGGGACATTGATGGATGACCAATTATTAGATCCTAAAAATACTAATTACCTAATGTCAATTGCAGAGAATCATAATTCTTTCTCTATTTCTTGGATTGAATTAACCACAGGGGAGTTTTATGTTTCTAGTTGTAGTAAGACCCAAATTCTCAATGAAATATCAAGACTTAGTCCTAAAGAAATTTTAATCCCAGAGAGGCTGGGGGATGATCCAAGTTTATTAAATTCTAAAGTTACCTTTACTATTAGAAGTAATAATATTTACGATTATAAATCCTGCGTTGGTAGATTGGAAGAATACTATAAAATCAATTCCATCAAAAGTTTGGGGAATTTCAATCAAGCTCAGGTAATGGCAGCAGGCTCACTTATTGAATATATAGTACATACCCAAAAAGATAATTTACCAAAATTAAAAGTTTTGAAAAAGCTGGATAGGGAATTTTTCATGGAAATTGATGCATCTACAAGGATGAGTCTTGAGCTTGATAAAACTGCTGCAAATAGAGAGTTCAATTTGCTTAGCACAATTGATAAAACTATAACATCAGCAGGGGCAAGATTAATAAAAAATAGATTGAATTCACCACTTAATAACTCAGCAGTCATAAATAAAAGGTTAGATTGTGTGCAATTTTTTCATGATAAAAATGAACTCCGGAAGCAAATGAGGGAGTATCTGAAATATTTTCCAGATATTCAGAGGGCGTTATCAAAGATATTTATTAATAAGGCGGTACCAAAAGATTTAAATATTGTTAAAAATGGTTTAAAAATTGCGACCATGGTTAGTGAGTTACTCAGAATAAAGGATACAAAGTTAATTGATGAAATAAATTCTCTTGTTTCTCAGATTTTTGGTTATGGCAAATTGATAAATGAATTGGAAGAAGCTTTAATTTCAAGTGAGGAGCCTGCAGATGGTCAAAGCTTCATAAGAAAAAATTATAATCAATATTTAGATGAGTTATATGATTTAAAGAATAATTCTAACGAAAAGATTATTAATATAAGAGATAAATATAGGAAAAAAGCAGGTGTGCAGAATTTGAAAATATCTAAAAATAATGTTTTTGGTTATTTTGTAGAGGTTACCAGCTTAAATGCAAGTAAATTGGATGGCGATTTTTTTATTCATAAGCAAACTTTAGGAAATTCTGTAAGATATTTCACTCCTGAACTAAAAGATTTAGAGAGTGTTTTATTAAATTGTGACAATAAAATTAGTAATTTAGAGCAAGAAATTTTCAACAAATTATGTGATAGTACTAAAAACTATTTTGATGAAATTAGCTTGGTTATAGATAGTATTTCCAATCTTGATTTTTATAGTACTTTGGCTGAATTTGCTGTTCAAAACAATTATGTTAGGCCAATTATAGATGACGGTGATGCATTTTTGATTGAGGGGGGAAGGCATCCAGTGGTGGAGCACTTTCAAAAAGAAAATTTCATTTCAAATACTTCAAATATTACAGAGGAAGAAAAAATATGGCTTATAACTGGCCCTAATATGGCTGGGAAAAGCACTTTTTTAAGGCAAAATGCTTTGATTTGCATACTTGCGCAAATTGGTAGTTATGTACCTGCTAAAAACATGCATATTGGGGTTGTTGATAAGATATTTAGCAGAATTGGTGCGGCTGATAACATCGCAAGGGGTGAGTCTACTTTTATGGTAGAGATGATAGAGACGGCATATATTATTAATAATGCTACTGAGAAATCATTAGTTATTCTCGATGAAATTGGTAGGGGTACTTCAACTCATGATGGGATATCAATAGCATGGGCAGTGCTAGAATATTTGCATAATAAGATTAATTGTAGAACTTTATTCGCAACTCATTATCATGAATTAACTCAGTTAAACAAATATTTAAGCAAAGTTGCCAATTATACTATGGAAGTCAAGGAGTGGAATAAAGATATTGTATTTTTACACAAAATAATTTCTGGTGTGGCAGATAGTTCATATGGCATTCATGTTGCAGAATTAGCAGGATTGCCAAAAGATGTGATTAATACTGCTAAGGGGATATTATATAATTTTGAAAAACAGGATTCGATAGAAATTCAAAATTCTTACCAAGAAAGTAAAAATATTGAGGAAAATGAAGCGCTAATAATGCTGAAGAAGATTGATATCAACAATATTTCTCCAATGCAAGCGCAGCAAATCTTGTTTGAGTTGAAAAACAAAGCATAAAATATAGTTTTTAATAATATTCATTCGTATACTAGTAAAATAGTGTAGCTTGTGGTACAAAATGACAGTAAAACTATTATGTATTTCTAAATATTTAAAATGATTATTCAAGGGATAAAAAATGAATGGGAGCTTATTATAGGCTTAGAAATTCATGCACAATTGAGTTCAAGTAGTAAATTATTTTCTCATTCTTCTACCAATTTTGGTGAAGAGAATAATGAGCAAGTATCATTTATAGATTCAGCAATGCCAGGTATGTTGCCTGTAATAAATGAGAAATGTGTGGAGTTAGCGGTGAGAGCAGGACTTGCTATTGATGCTGAGATAAATGAGTTTTCAATGTTTGATAGGAAAAATTATTTTTATCCTGATTCTCCTCAAGGTTATCAAATTTCTCAGTTTTTTTACCCAATAGTATCCAACGGTAAGATTGAAATTAAAACAAAAGATGGAGAGCAAAAAACAATCGTTATAAATCGTATTCATATTGAGCAAGATGCTGGGAAAAGTATTCATGATCAAAGCCCAACTGAAACTTTTATTGACCTTAATAGGGTGGGGGTTCCTTTAATTGAAATAGTTACAAATCCGGATTTTCATGACCCAGATGAAGTTGAGCAATTTATGAAAAAATTGAGAAATATATTAAGATATATTGATGTTTGTGATGGAGATTTAGAAAAGGGTTCGATGCGGTGTGATGCTAATGTTTCTGTTAAGCAAAAAGGAGTAAGTGAATTAGGAACAAGGGTTGAAATAAAAAATTTAAATTCTTTTAAAAACATAAGCAAAGCTATAATGTATGAGGCTAATAGACAAGTAGAGCTATTAGAAGATGCGCAAAAAATTATTTTGGAAACAAGACTGTTTGATGTTAATTTAGGTCAAACAAAGTCTATGAGAAAAAAAGAAGAAGCTAATGATTATAGATATTTCCCAGATCCAGATCTTTTGCCTTTAGAATTTACTGATAGTTTCGTTCAAGATATTAAAGATAAGTTGCCCGAGTTACCAGACTTTGTAAAAAAAAGATTAGTAAATGAATATGGAATAACTCCTTACGATGCTTCTATATTAGTAGAAGAAAAAGATTATGTTAATTTCTTCGAACAAGCTGCAACTGGTGGCGATGGAAAATTAACGGCAAACTGGATGATATCAGAAC
>CAJQNX010000007.1 GCA_905479795.1 uncultured Candidatus Midichloriaceae bacterium
TTTTACGAATTGGAGCTGACAAAGCTTTTTTCACAATCTACATTACTAGATATAAATCCCAAGGAAAAGCATGGGTCTGCTATGGCTATTTGGGGCATGGGAGTTATGGTGGGGCCAATTGTAGGTCCTGCATTAGGGGGGTATTTAACCGAATATTATAATTGGAGATGGGTGTTCTATATCAATGTTCCTTTAGGAATTATTGCATGTTTAGGGATAATGTTTTTTTTACCTGATAGTAAAAAAGTAAAAAATTATTTTAATATTACTGGATTTGCATTATTAAGCATAGCTATTGCTTCATTGCAACTAATGCTGGATAGGGGGCAGCAGCTAGATTGGTTTAACTCGCATGAGATTGTTATTTACTTTGGCCTGACGATTGCATCACTTTGGGTGTTTATAATCCATATAATATATTCCAAAAAACCCTTTATAAGCACAGATCTATTTAGGGATTTAAATTTTATGATAAGCGTTTTATTAATATTTATAGTTTCAGTAATTTTTTTGGCCACCTTAGCATTGTTGCCACCTTTTATGAGCATGATGGGTTATCCAGTGTTTGATATAGGAATATTAATTGCTCCAAGAGGTATAGGAACGTTTATAGCTATGATGATCATAGGTAAGTTAATCAATAAAGTAGATCCACGGTTATTAGTATTATTAGGATTAATATTGACTGTTATTGCACTTTACAGAATGTCTGGATTCACTACTTTTGTTCCTCAAAATAATATTATTATTACTGGCATAATTAATGGCCTTGGTATGGGGTTTATATTTGTACCTTTAAGTACTGTTGCCTTTTCAACTTTGCCACTTAAAAATAGGGTGGAGGCTACTTCATTTTTTAGCCTAATTCGTAATATTGGCAGTAGTATTGGTGTATCAATAGTGACATCCTTACTGATAAGAAATACTCAAATTAATCACGCCTATTTATCAGAATCTATCACCTCAAGTAAATTTTGGATTATGAAGCGCTATTTACCTCAATTTATGCACCAAAGTGATAGTATGGTATATAATATGTTAGATAAAAACATCACTCTACAAGCTATGACTATAGGTTATATAGATGATTTTAAAATTATGATGATATGTGTGTTATTATCAGCACCATTAATATTGTTATTAAGAAATCCATATAAGTCTAAGGAAAAGTAATTACTACAACAAACCTATGTCATTTTCCATAATATACATTATCATACCAATGCTATTTGAGGGATTAACCGTATTAAGGTTTAGAAATTATCCCCTACCTTTATCATTATCTTTGCTATTATTTCAAGCATTATTATCAGATATAAGCAGATTTATATTTATGAATAATAACACATACTGTCGATATCCCTCTAGATTGCCACGAGCACACTGTGTGCTCTCGCAAAGACAAAATTATGCACCTTCGCAATGAAGGTTTTTTTTACTTGATTTTCAAAAATAAAAATTCTTATCGTTTTTTTTATACATCAATTATTTCCCAACTTTTAAGACGGAAATAAATGCACTTTGTGGTATACTCACGTTACCAACTGATCTCATACGCTTCTTTCCTTTCTTTTGTTTTTCTAATAATTTACGTTTTCTTGTAACATCTCCACCATAGCATTTGGCAGTAACATCTTTTCTCAGTGCGCTTATTGTTTCTCGTGCAATAATTTTTCCACCGATTGCAGCCTGAATTGGTATTGAAAATAAGTGTCTAGGTATTAATTCTTTTAGATGCTCGCATATTTCTCTTCCTCTAGTTTCTGCTTTTGATTTATGTATTAGCAAACTTAGTGCATCCACTGATAATGCATTAATTAATATATTCATTTTAACTAAATCACCCCTTTGGTATGTATCCAATTCCCAATCACAACTTGCATATCCCTTGGAGCAAGATTTTAATTTTTCATAAAAATCAAAAACTATCTCATTAAGTGGCAATTTATATATGAGCATCACCCTACTCCCTACATAAGTTAATTCCTCTTGTATACCTCTTTTTTCCGTACATAAATTTAGTATCACACCTAGATATTCATCTGGGAGCATTATTGTCGCCTTTACCCATGGCTCCTCCATGTATTCAATATGAGTAGGATCTGGCATATCTTCAGGGTTATGCAATTCCATCATTTTTCCTGAGCGAAGATATAATTTATATATTACGCTTGGAGCAGTTGTAACGAGGTCAAGCTCATATTCTCTTTCCAATCTTTCCTGGATTATTTCTAAATGTAGCATTCCAAGAAATCCACATCTAAAACCAAAACCTAATGCTTTTGATGTATCAGCTTCATATTGTAAGCTAGAATCATTAAGTTGAAGTTTTGCAATACTATCTCTAAGTATTGGATAACTACTTGAATCAGTTGGATAAATCCCGCAGAAAATAACTGGTTTACTTGGTTTGAATCCAGGTAGAGCATCTTTTATAGGGTTTTGAACATCAATAACCGTATCACCGACATTACAATCGGATACTTGCTTGATGCTTCCTGTAATAAAACCTACATCTCCAGCACATAGTTCATCAACAATTAATTTTTTTGGATTAAATATCCCTACTCTTTCAATAATACATTCAGCATTAGTTGACATTATTTTAATGGTCATGCCCTTTTTAAGTATTCCATCTATAATCCGAACAAGTATTACAACGCCTAAATATTTATCATACCAACTATCAACAAGCATTGCCTTTAGAGGGGATTTGATCTCACCTTTTGGTGGAGGTAAGGTGTTGACTATAGCTTCCAACACCTCATCAATTCCTTTTCCAGTTTTAGCAGATATTTCAATAGCACCATCGGTATCAAGGCCAATGACATCCTCAATTTGATTTTTTATTCTTTCAGGATCAGATGCAGGCAAATCAATTTTATTTAAAACTAATATAATTTCATGGTTATTTTCTATAGCTTTATAAGTATTAGCAAGTGTTTGAGCTTCAACCCCTTGAGATGCATCAATTACCAAAATAGAACCTTCACAAGCCGCAAGTGATCTATCAACTTCATAACTAAAATCGACATGACCTGGAGTATCAATCAAATTCAAAATATAATCTTCTCCGGATTTTGACTTGTATTTTAATTTGACAGTTTGGGCTTTAATTGTGATGCCCCTCTCCTTCTCAATCTCCATTGAATCAAGAA
>CAJQNX010000008.1 GCA_905479795.1 uncultured Candidatus Midichloriaceae bacterium
CCCTAATAAGTTAAATTTCAATTTAAAATTAAATGAAAAGAATATAAAGCTAATATGTCATAGAAATTTTGGAATAGGATCAGATGGAATTTTACTTGGACCAATAATTAAAGATGGCAAACTCTCGTTTCAAATTTTCAATCCTGATGGATCAGAAGCAGAAAAAAGTGGCAATGGCATACGAATATTTGCTTTATATGTTCATGATCAGGGTTATATTAAAGAAAGTAAATTTGATTTGTACACAAAAGGTGGAAAGGTAGTGATTAATATCCTTGATTTAAAATCAAATTTGATAAAGGTAGCAATGGGACAATATTCATTTTTAAGTGAAAAAATACCGATGAATATTGATTCTAAAGAAGTACTTAATCACGAAATCAATTTACTTGGTGAAAAAGAAGTCATTAATTGTGTAAATATTGGCAATCCTCACTGCGTATTGATTAAAAAAAAGGTTACAGAAGATTTGGCCAAAAAATTAGGGCCATTGTTAGAAACACATAAATTATTTCCAAATAAAATAAATGTACAATTTGTTCAAATTTTGGACAGAGCTAATATTAAAATAGAAATATGGGAACGAGGAGCAGGCTATACACTCGCATCTGGTACAAGTAGCTCTGCAGCAAGTTGTATCACACATAAGCTTGATTTTATAGATAAGAATGTTACAGTGCATATGAAGGGCGGTAAGGTCAATGTCGAAATAGTTGATAAAGAATTATTTTTAACTGGTGAAGTTGCTAGAATTTCAAGTGGCAGTTTCGCTAAGGATTTTATTGAAAAAATATTATAATAAGAGACAAACATGGATATAAAATACTCAAAATTAATTAGCGAAATGGGAGAATACGCTTTTGCAGAAATTGATAAAAAAGCAGATTCCTTAAGAAAAAAGGGGGTAAAAGTTATTGATTTTGGAGTTGGAGATCCTAAAAGTCCCACCCCAGATTTTGTAATAGATAATCTTTCAAATTTTGCTAGAAATAGGGCTTCCTCAGGTTATCCGAGTTATATTGGTGACATAAATTACAGACAAGCTTGTGCAAAATACATAAAAAGGGAATATAATGTAGAACTTAATCCAGAAACAGAAATTTCGTCAACTATTGGCTCGAAGGAAGCTATTTTTAATTTTCCAACAGGATTTATAAATCCAGGAGATGTAGTGATCTGCCCTACACCTGGATATCCGGTTTATAAAACTGGTACAAAATTTAGAAATGGTAAGGTATACTTTACGCCATTACTTGAAAAAAATAATTTTTTGATAGATTTTGCATTAATACCAGACAGCGTCGCACATAAAGCAAAAATCATTTGGACCAATTATCCAAATTCACCTACAGGAGCTTCTGCTCCAAAAGAATGGTTGCAAGTATTAGTTTCTTGGGCAAAGCATTTCAATGTAATAATTGCAGCTGATGAAGGTTGCTACAATGATATTTATTTTGAAGAAAAACCTATAAGCTTATTGGAAATTCAAAAAGAAGGTATAATAACTTTTTATTCACTCTCAAAACGCAGTAATATGACAGGCTACAGAGTCGGGTTTGTAGCCGGAGATGAGCGTATAATTTCTGGATTCAAGAAAGTAAAAACCAATATTGATTCCGGCACTCCATCTTTTATACAGGATGCGGCATCTCTTGCGCTTGGTGATCAAGTTGAGGTATTAAAAATGAGAGAAGAGTACAAGAAAAAACGTGATATAATGATAGATGCACTCACTTCATGTGGATTGGAAACTCCAAAAGGCGATTCAACCTTTTATTTATGGCAAAAAGCTCCAAAAGGGCTCAACAGCATAAAATTTTCTAAAGCTCTTGTAGAATTGGGAATTATTGTAACTCCTGGTCAGTTAATTTCTGATGAAGCTGACGGATTAAACCCTGGACAAAATTTTGTAAGATTTGCACTAGTTCCAACAATTGAAGAAATAACTGAGGCAGCAGCAAGAATTAAAGAAAATTTAAAAATATAATTAGCCAGGCTGGATTAAAATATTTGCCTTTAAAGCAAATTGAAGATACTCCATAAATCGAAATTCTTCTAGGAGAGCTAATCTATTGGCTATTCATGCTTCTTTGATTCATCATAAAGTATTTTTTCACTATTCATCTTTAGATCATCATATTGATTATTTTGAACCGACCAAAATATCCCTAAAACTCCTAGGAGAGCTATAAATACTGCTAAAGGAATTAAAAATAATAATACATCCATATTTTAAAATAATTAAATATTATTATTTGTCTTCCATTCATCAAAATTAATTAAAGCTTTTTCTGCTTGTATAATTTTTTTATTTTGTCCTTTTTTTATATTTATATCAGGAAACAAACCAAAATTGATATTCATTGGTTGAAAATCTTCAGCATGGGATTCATTTGTAATATAGTTTGTCAGCGCTCCTAAGGCTGTATATTCATTAATAAGAGGAGCAGGCTTATTGTTTAATTCATATGCCATATATATTCCGGATAACAACCCTATGGCAGCACTTTCTACATATCCTTCAACCCCTGTTATTTGCCCAGCAAATTTTAATTTACTGTTTTTTTTAGTACTTAAATTGGCATTGAGTATTTTTGGACTATTAATAAAAGTATTTCTATGGATACCACCAAGCCTAGCAAATTCAGCGCTTTCTAGCCCAGGAATTGTTTTAAAGATTCTTTGTTGCTCTCCATATTTCATTTTTGTTTGGAATCCTACCACATTATACAATGTGCCTTCTTTATTATCTTGCCTCAATTGTACTACTGCATATGCTCTTGAGCCATTTTTTGGATTCGTCAATCCAACCGGCTTCATTGGACCAAAGCTTAAAGTGTCTTTCCCTCTTTCTGCCATTACCTCTATAGGTAAACATCCATTAAAATATGGGGTATTTTTTTCCCATGCTTTAAATTCAATTTTTTCTGCTGCAACTAAATTTTCAACAAATTTATAATACTCTTCCTTTGACAAAGGACAGTTAATATAATCTTTTCCATCTCCTTTATCATACCTAGATTGAAACCATGCGATGTCAAAATTTATACTGTCTTTATAAATTATGGGCGAAATTGCATCGAAAAATGCTAAAAAATCTTCTTTTTCACATATTTGCAAAATTTCTGACGCAAAAATTTCTGAAGTGAGTGGACCCGTTGCTATTATCACGTTTCCTTCTGGAATTAGATCAATTCTTTCTCTAACTAAGTTAATATTAGGGTGATCTTTTATTTTTTTTTCAATTATACTAGAAAATAGCTCTCTATCTACCGCCAATGCTGAACCTGCTGGAACTTTAGCTATGTCTGCAGAATTCATGATTATTGAATCAAGTTTTCTCATTTCTTGATGAAGCAATCCTATTGCCACTTTTGGATCATCAGAACGCAAAGAATTTGAGAATACTAACTCTGCTAGACCATCAGTCTTGTGTGCAAATGTTACCTCTACCCCTCTCATTTCATAAAGAGTGACTTTTATTCCTCTTTTTGCAAGTTGCCAAGCAGCTTCGCACCCGGCTAAGCTTCCTCCTACTATTTTGACATGCATTTATTCAACTACTTACTTTCTCCTTTTTTCTCTTTATTTTCAGAAGATTCTTCAGTTTTTTCTTCTTCTTCTTCTTTTTCTTCAACTCTTCCTGCAATTGTTAAAACAGTAAAATTATCTTTATCAACTGGCACCACATCTTTTAATAATACTATATCATTGATGTGAACGTTTCTCCCTATTTCAAAACCAGAAATGTCTATCTCTAAATACTCTGGAATATTTTTTGGTATACCGTTTAGGCTTATATATTTTCTTACTATATTGAGTATCCCGCCTCTTTTAATACCTGGAGATTTGTCTTGATTAGTAACTTTTACCCTAACTGCAACTTTAATCGGCACATCTTCCTTGATCAATTGAAAGTCCACATGAATAGGATTATCGGTAACAGGATCTGTTTGTACTTCTCTTGGTATTACTTTTAAAGTTTTTTTACCAAATTTAATATCTAAAAGCTTAGATAGTAAATTACCCTTTTGATATTCCTTTAAGAAATCTTTGTAAACTAAGCTAATCATATGATTTTCATTAAATCCATAAATGACCGCTGGTATTTTACCTTCGCTTCTTAGAGCTCTTGCAGAACCAGTTCCTGATCCCTTTTTTTCTTCACCTATTAACATTAAATCCGTCATAATTTATACACCTAAAAACTAGTAAAAATGTTGTTTTTTATATATTACTACTGATTGTTTTGCAATAACTATTTACTATTATATATAATGAATAATTGAATTAGATTCAGTAGTAACCATCTAAAATATTGCTATTATTTTGTGTGTAATAACCTAGTCGTTGAGAACTACAATATTATCAGCAGAAGTCTTATCATTCTTCGTTATCAGTGTATACTCAACATTTTGATTTTCATGAAGTTCGTCTATCCCTGAATTAGAAAGTGCTGAACTATGAACAAAAACGTCTTTTTTGCTGTCACTTGGAGTTATAAAACCATAACCTTTAGTAGAATTATACCACTTAACGGTACCTGTATGTCTCATCTGTAACCTTTTATATGTTAATTAATTTCGATATCGCCAATATTTCCCTATATTCATAGTTGTGAAATAAGAAATAACAATACCTATGCGCTGTTTTCAGCACAACAATGGTCAGTATATTACACTAATTATGTAAAAACAAGGAGGGAGTGTTTTAATTATAAAATAATTGTAAAATTTAATTTTCTAAATTATCAAAAGCTGTTGTTCTGTTCTCATATCTCAAATGAAAATTCCCCACTGGTCCATTTCTTTGTTTTGCTATTATGATTTCTGCTATATTTCCTACCTTCTCCATTTTTTCTTGCCACTCTATTAATTTTTTTTCATCTGATGAGGGTATTTTTCTACTTAAATAATATTCTTCTCTATAAATAAACATTACTATATCTGCATCTTGCTCTATATTTCCACTTTCCCTTAGATCTGATAAAAGGGGTCTTTTGTCTTCTCTAGATTCTACTGCTCTTGATAGTTGTGAAGCAGTAATAACTGGAATATCCAATTCTTTAGCTATTGCTTTTAATCCTTGTGATATTTCTGCTATTTCTTGCACTCTATTTTCTTTATTCCTTCCTGTGCTACTTATTAACTGTAAATAATCTATCACTATCATCCCTATATTATGTTGCCTTTTCATTCTTCTTGCTTTTGTTCTTATGGCAGATATTGTTAATGCTGGTGTATCATCGATTATTATTGGTAATTCGTTAAGTGCTGAAATCTGTTCTGATAAATTTTTAAATTCCTCTTTATTTACTTTTCCTATTCTTATTTTAGAGCCATCTATTTTTGTCTCTATTGCTAATATCCTTGATGCTAATTGTTCTGCTGACATTTCCAAAGAAAAAAAACATATTGATTTCTTTTTTGTTCCCTCTTCTTTAGATTCCTTAACAAACGATTTTGCTGCTTTTAAAACTATATTTACTGCAAGTGCAGTCTTTCCCATTGACGGTCTTCCTGCTATTATAATTAAGTCTGAACTTTGAAATCCTCCTGTGTATTTGTTTAGGTCTATGTAGCCCGTTTCTATTCCGCTTATTTCCCTATTACTTTTTAACGATTTTTCTATTCTTACTAAAGCTCCTTTTATAGACTCGGTAAGACTATATAATTTATTATTATAATTCCCACTGCTCGCTAATGTATAGAGCTCTTGTTCCATTGATTCTATTATATTTTCTCCTCCCTCTTCTATCTTCTCTTCTTTTGCCTTAACTATTCCTTCTTCCCCTATATCTATTATTTTTCTTCTTAAATATGTGTCATATATATTTCTTGCTAATGTCCTTATATCTGTACTTAACTGTGATTCCTCTACCAGTTTTAATAAATATTCATAACTATTTATTTGTGCATCTTTAAAAATTTCTTCTTTTGCAAAATAATTCTTTATTGTTATTGGGTCTGAGACTAGCCCTCTATCCATTAATTTACTAATACCTTGATATATTTTTGCATGAAGTGGGAGATAAAAATGCTCTTCTTTTAGCACATCTCCTATCTTATTCATGTTCTCATTATTATTTAATAACAGACCTAATAGATTTTGCTCTGCCTCTATGTTTTGTGGTCTTGTTTCTATGTTTTTTTCTTTATCTTTTTCTTTCATATTCCTTTATTATTCTTATTAACTCTTCTACTTTTTCTATTTTACTTTCTGGTAGCATCCCATGCCCCATATTAAATATAAACTTCCCTTTTGAAAAAGTATCTAATATTTTTATCACTTTTCTTCTCATATCTGTAGATTGCGTAGTTAATATTACATTGTCTAAATTTCCTTGTATTGTTGCATTTTTTTGTAGCTTTTCTTTTGCCCATTCTATTGGCACTGTATGATCTATTGCTATTATATCTGTTTTTACTTTTTTAATAAAATTTTCATATTTTACCCCAGCTCCTCTTGGAAATGTATTAATTATTATATCTGTTTTATAGTCTTTTAATTCTTCCACTATGTTTTGTGTTGGTTTTATTACTAATTCTTCAAATTCTTCTTCTGCTAATATTCCTGCCCAAGAATCAAATAATTTAATTACCTCTACTCCTTTATCTATCTGTCCTTTTAAATACTTTATTGTTTCTTTTTTTATTTCCTCCAGCACCAGTATAAATTTTTCTTTTTCGTTAAAGTATAATTTTCTTACATCACTAAAGTCTCTTGACCCTTTTCCCTGTATTACATAACAAGCGACAGTAAAAGGGGATCCTGCAAATCCTATTATAGCTTTATCCGGATGTTTACTTTCTATTTCTTTACTTACTTTTTCTATCCCTTCATATACTTTTTTATAAATATTCGATGTATCTATTCCTTTTTGTAACTTAGCAATTCTATTTTCCTTGCTTTCCAAAAATACAGGGCCCTCTCCTTTTATAAATTCTAACTTTAGTCCCATTGCATATGGTACTATCAATATATCTGAAAATATGATAGCTGCATCTATATTAAATCGTCTTATTGGTTGAACTGTAATCTCTTTCATAGAATCACTATTCAAACACATAGACAAAAAAGAATCATGTTTTTCTTTTTCTTCTCTGTATTCCGGAAGATACCTACCTGCTTGTCGCATAAACCAAATAGGAATAGAATTAGGCTGTTTGTTAAGTACTTCTTCTATAAATAACTTTTTCATTTATTATTAATATTAATATTTTTCTATTAGATATATATATAGTGTTAGTTTGGTTAGCCTAACATTTATTAACATTTAAATCTAATAAAAGTAGCAAATAAACATGCTTTGTAAACAGTAGATAATAATTAACATATGTAATAAACTAACTAATAAAATTTTATAAAAGTTAATAAAAAAGTTACTAACATTAGACTAACAAACAATTAACATAAATGTGAAAAAATTGTTAGTTTTTAGTATTATTTTGTTTTTTTCTAGAAAGAAAATTATAATTAAATTCAGCTCCGAAAATAAAAATAATACTACAGAAATAAAAGTATAGTAATGCAATAATAACACCAACAATACTGCCATATATTACATTTAATTGAGAAAAAGTAGATATATAATATTTAAATAAACGAGTAAATATATTCCAAGAAAAAAGCACTAAAATAGCTCCAGGAATATTGTTGAAAATAATTTGTTTTTTATTAGGAAGGAAATAATAAATAAACAATATTAGAAAGAAACCATATAAAGATATAATAGTATCTCTTAGTAATTTTGTTTCTTGCTCAAAAGCAAGATAATAATAAGAATCCTTTAAGTGAAAAAAGGTAGCTAAATCAGAAATGAAAGAAGGAAAAATACCAAAAAAGAACATTATAAGGATAGTAATAAATATTAATACGACAAACTCAATAATGCTTATGAATCGTCTAAATAGATAAGAAGGAGGGTGTATTACCCTATTTGCTTTATTTAAAATAGTTCTAATGGCTTCAAAAATAGAGGAAGCGGTCCAAATAGCGCTAAAAATAGCTAAAGTTAGCAAACTATGGGGAGGAGCTTTAGTAATCTCATGAATTCGTGGTTTTAAAAAATAAATAAGGTTATCAAAAGAAGTGTCCGCACTATCTGAAATAGAAATTATAATTAGTTCTGATAAACTTTCTGGAATAATGAGTGTCATTATGGCCATAAGAAAAAATAAAAAGGGAAATATAGAAAGCATAAGTAAAAATGCTAAATAACCTGCGTGTTCTATACCATCATGCTTTATTGTATCTTCAATAGATTTATAAAAACATAACAAAAAGTTTTTAATTATAGCAATGGGTTTATTTAATAATGAAATCATCACTAGATAAATTATTTTGAATTAAATATAACTTTAATGTATTAAGCAATAAATTTGCAACAGTTAGAGGTCCAATACCACCAGGTACCGGAGTAATAAAAGAGGCAGTGCCTATGACATTTTCAAAAGCAACATCCCCTACTAGCTTGTTATTAACCCTACTAATACCAACATCAACAACAAAGGCATTTTTTTTAACCCATCCCGCTTTTACTAAATTAGGGATGCCAGTGGCTGCAATCAGTATATCAGCTTGTAGACATTCCTCCTTTATATTAATTGTTTTCGAATGAGCGATAGTAACAGTGCAATTCTCTTTTATTAAAATTGAAGCCATTGGACGCCCCACAATAATTGACCTACCTATAACGACAGCTTTTTTTCCAGATAAATCTTTGAGGTGTTTTTTTAAAACATATAATATACCTTGAGGAGTACAAGGCATAATTTTCGATTTCCAATGGTTTAGCAAACCAGTATTATGAATGCCAAAAGCATCAACATCTTTTCTATAATCTATTGTTTCAAATATAATTTGCTCATCTAAACAATTTGGTAACGGTAATTGTACCAGTATTCCTGTAATATCTGGTCGTTTATTTAATGAGATAATTATTTCACGTAGTTTCTCATTATCTATGTCTTCTTTAAAAATAACTAGTTCTGTGGATATGCCTACTTTTTCTGCAGCTCTTAATTTAGCTTTGACATATATTTCACTAGCAGGGTTATTACCAATTAATACTGTTGCAATTTTTGGGCGAATATTTATAAATTTGAATTTTTCCTCAACCTCTTTTTTTATTGATAAAAGGATTTCCTCAGCTATTAGTTTTCCATCTATAATATGTGTCATATATTCTTTGGCAACCCCTTAGTAGTAGAATGTTCAAAATGCAGAGGAGTATTTGGTTTAATATAACTATAAGCACTATGACAAGCTCTTGCAGATTCTGCAAATCCAGTTAAAATTAGTTTTAATTTCCCAGGATATGTACATATATCTCCTACCGCAAAGATTCCATTTAGATTAGTTTGCATCGATGCTGGATTTACTTCTATGTGTTTATTTATTATTGATAAATTCCAATTATCAAGAGGACCTATATTCATTGCCATTCCAAAAAACGGTAATAAGTAATCTGATTTTAAATATTTAATATTATCTTCTAAATCTTTAACTTCTATCTCATTTAATATCCCATTTTTCCCTTTTAATCCATTAAGTTGATATGGGGTAATTAGCTCTATATTGCCATTTTCTGTCAGCTTATTTATTTCTTCAACAGTTTTCGGAGCAGCTCTAAAATTAGTTCTTCTATGAACTATGTACACTTTTTTTGCAATGTCCTTTGCTAATATAACAGCCCAGTCTAATGCAGAATCTCCTCCGCCTGCAATGGTGACAATTTTGTTTTTAAATTTTGTTTTATTCTTAATGTGATAAAGGACACTAATATCCTCATAATTTGCAATGTTTTCAACAGGAGGTTTTCTTACTTCAAAAGTTCCTCCACCTGCTGCTATAATTATGGTTTTTGCTTTAATTAAATTTTTAGATGTAGAAATTTCCCAATGATCACCTTTTTTTGCAATACTATTGCATTGCTGATTTAAATAATATTGTGCTTTAAATGGCTCTGCTTGTTTTGTAAGATTTTTTATTAGTTCCTCTGCACTTATTGATGGATAACCAGCAATATCATAAATGGGTTTTTCGGCATAAAGAGCACTGCATTGACCACCTAAAAAGCCCAATGTGTCAATTATACAGCTCTTTAAACCCAGCATTCCAGCCTGAAATATGCTAAAGATTCCAACAGGACCAGCACCTATAATCGCAATATCGTAGATAACCCGCTCTTAAATAAATTTAAACTAAGATATAAATAATATAAATAACTAAATTGTTCAATATGATAAGTTGATTTTAACAAATACACAGCAATCATGCATCAAAAAAATAAAAGGAAGAATACAAGGTTGCGCATCTTTAAAGTTGTATTACTTCCATCTATTGTGAAACCAGAACCATTGTTCTGGATAATTTTTGATCCAGCCTTCTAATATTAAATTTATTCTTTTCGTGATGGTGTCCTTTGTGTCATCCTCATGTATTTTTAACGGCTTATGAAAGCTTGCGGTATATCTTGAGGCCCCTGTTTTTATAATGCTTGTAGCAATTATTGGTATTTTGTATTTTAGTGCAATATTAGCAGGTAATGCAGTGGTCATAGCATGTTTATCAAAGAATGGAATACTAATGCCATCGTCCATTCTTTGATCAACCATTATTCCCACAATTTCATTATTATTCAATGCTTTGATTATTTGTTTTACCCCCATACTTCCCTTTGGAATTAAGGTAATTTTATAACTTTCTCTTATTTTATTTATCAAATAATTTGCATATGGATTATTTGATGGTCTGTATACTAGATTTAACTTGATACCATATTCTTTAGCTATTCTACTAATTAATTCCCAATTTCCGATATGCCCTGAAACGATGATGGCCTTTGAAAAAGGAATATTTTTTTTATCTTTAATAGCTACTCTTTCAAAAAACTCTTTTTTAGACATTTTATGCCAATGTGGTATTTCACCAATTACAGATCCAAAGTGTTTCCAGGTATTAAGGAGTGTTTTACTTCTTTGATTTTTTGTTAAATGTGGTAAACACATTTTCATATTTTGTGCTGCCGTATTATTTTCTTTGATAAATTTACTAATAAATCCTAAAATGGTTGCACCAAATTTTGATGAAGATTCTATGGGTAAAGATCTAAAAATAAAGTAAAATAAATAGATAAAAAACGCTTCTATAAGATATGTAATTCTTTTTTTAAATGAAATGACCTTCATTTTACTACATGTTGCTTATCACCCGCTATTAAGGGACCTAATGTTTTGCCAGCAATAATGTGCATATGAAAATGTCCTACAGTTTGCAGAGCGTCTTTTCCATGATTTGCTATTAACCTATAGCCAGACTTATTAATTTTGAGTTCAGCAGTGATTTTTTGAATTGAGGAAAAGAAAGATAGAAATTGATCTGGAGATGCTTTTTGAACAAAATCCTCAAAAGATCTGAACTCTCCCTTAGGAATTGCTAATAAATGAATTGGAGCAGATGGATTTATATCGTGAAAAATTAAAGTATATTCATCTTCATATACCTTTTCACAGGATATTTCGTTTTTTATAATTTTGGCAAAAATATTGGTTTTATCGTACATAAAGGGTTTAAAACTTAAAATAATGGGATTTTCTGTTGCCCGGCAATCCCAAACCGCGTTTAATGAATATTAAGCTTTATGCAGCTAGTGCGAAAGCTTGATTTTCATTAGCAGGTGCAAACTTTGTGTTTACAATTATAATAATGATCTTTTACAGGAATCACCCTGAGCAAAACTACTTCTTTTAATGCCATGTCGATACTAATTTCGTCCCCATAAAATATTGGTGGAGACGTCGGGTACCGCCCCCGAGTCCAAAACATCTATTTCAAGTAGAGTTTATCACTATAGCCTTTCAGCAACTCCATTATAACAATTAAAAAACATCATTGGAAGAGAAAAAATATTGTTAAAAAAAAATTGAATAAAATAGATGTTTATGAGAATATAAAGACAACCATAGATTTTATTGTTAGGTACCTCACATGAAGTTAACGAATGTAATAAAGAATATTGCCTTTGAAAAAGTAAAATCTTTAAAAGGTGACAAAGTACTTAATAAAATTTTTTTAATTAACATTTTTTTTGTATTTACTGAAATTATATTTTTCATCTTTAGCATAAGCAATTTTAGAAGTGAGTTTTCTACTAATACTATAACAGCTTCAGCCATTATATTTTTACTCTTTATTATATTTCTTCCTTATATTTTTGCCATTAGATATGCAAAAATAGTTAATATAGATAAAGAAAGGGTAATGAAAAATTTTGCAGAGATGTTAATACTCGAGTTAAGGGAGCCATTATCATTTGCAAAATTACAATCAGAAATTTTAAATGAAGTGCTACCTAATATAAGAAAAAGCAAAGCAGCGGTTATTAATTCATGCGATCAGAATGAATACCATTTCGATTATAAAGATTATGATAGTTTTAAAAAAATAACTGAGATGTCCGTAAAAACCTCTCAATATGGTCTGGATCTAATTGAAAATTTTATGATATCATTTAGAAAGCCAGAATTAAATTATAAAATGATAAAAAAAGAATTTTTCATTAAAGATATTATAAGTAAGGCAATCAAAGTATGTTCAATTCCATTTCCAGAAATTAAAAATATAGAAATAAATATAGAAGATTTTTGTATTAGATCAAATTCCAATTATATAAAGCATATAATCATTAATTTGATTAAAAATGCATATATACATAATGGAAGAAATGTTAAATTAAGTATTAGAAGTAATGGAAAAATACTATATATTACAGATTATGGACTTGGTATCAATAGGAGTGCACTTAGAAGCATCTTTGATAAATTTTACTCAAGACATAGGGGGGGTGTAGGAATTGGTTTATTCTTTTGTAAGTCTGCTATGGAACAAATGGGAGGTTCAATTGAATGTGAATCAGAAGAAGGGCAATATACCAAATTTACTTTAGACTTTTCAAAGATATAGCGCAATGAATGTCATTCTATTAGTTATTAAAAAACATTAATTAAATTTTGCTAGTCTAATTGAAAATTAGCAAAATTTAGTTGCTTTTATTTGATGCATATAGATAATTCACTCTAAATGATGTAAGCCAAAATTTTTATTAAATGAGTAAAAAGAAAATTATAAGCTCTGCTATAATAGGAAATATTGTTGAATATTATGATTTTGGCATTTATGCGGTTTTTGCAGAAATTATTGGCAAGCTATTTTTTCCGAATTTCAGTGAATATATACAATTAATGTTTTCATTTGCTATATTTGCGATTGGCTTTTTTATGAGGCCATTGGGGGGCGTAGTTTTTGGTCATATTGGCGATATTTTTGGTAGAAAAATAGCATTGACAATATCAATAGTGGGTATGGGAATGTCAACTTTATGTATTGGTATAATGCCAGCGTATGCTCAAATTGGCGTATTAGCACCAATTCTATTGACAATAATACGAATGTTTCAGGGATTATGTATTGGAGGAGAGGGTGCTGGGTCTGCAATTTTTATTATTGAGCATTTTGAAGAAAAAAAGGTTGGTCTGATTGGTAGTATTATAATGGCCTCTAATATAGCGGGCACTCTATTGGCACTAGTGGTTGGTATCAGTATAGATTATTTTATAAAAATAGATGATTTTACATGGAGATATGGATTTTTATTAGGGGGGATTATGGGTTTCATAGGCTTATATATGAGAAAAAAAACTACAGAGACTCCAGTATTTGAAGAAATGAAACTTAAAAGAAAAATGGCAAAATTGCCAATAATAGTAGTTTTAAAAGAAAAATGGCAAAATATTTTGATTATTGCATCTTTTGCAAGTGTTGCGACATCAAGCACATACATGTTAAGGGGATTTTTTAATGTATATTTCACAGAAATTATTAATCTTCCAAAAAATGACTCCTTATATATTGTGGCTTTTGCTCTCACCACAGTAATCGTAGCATTGCCATTTTTTGGTTATTTAGCAGATAGAATCGGGTATAAGAAATATATCTATTCTGTGATTTTTATATTTATTATTTTAATATTGCCGATATTTAAAAATATTATTGATAATTTTAATGATATAAAAAGTATTTACTTTAGCATATTTTTTCTAGGAATTTTAGTAGCATCCATTGTTGCTCCATACTATCCATTTGCAATCAAATTTTTTAATCCAGAACTGAGATACTCAGGAATTGCTTTAAGTTGGAATATGGGAAATGCATTATTTGGAGGCACAACCCCAATAATTTCAACTTTTTTAGTTATGAAAATTGGTTATGTTGCTCCAGCATATTATTTAATGTTCACTGCAGGCTTATTTTTGGTCACTAGCTTTTTAAATAGAAAATTTTTAGCTGAGCATTAAATTAGCTGTACCTGAGCAAAAAAACTTGTTAAAATCCATCAATGCCTCTGTGGCGGAATGGTAGACGCGACAGACTCAAAATCTGTTATCCTTTTTGGATGTGCTGGTTCAAATCCTGCCAGAGGCACCATTACTATTTATTTAATTTAGTGAATATTCCTTTATTTTGCTATTAAACTATTGACGTAAAATGAAAATCTAACTACTATGAGGTCACTCAAAGACAGTGAAAAACTTTTGTATAGCAGTGGTGCGATGCAAGACTTTTATTCTAATTTAAAATTTTATCAACAATAAATAAACAAAATGCAAGATAGAACTCCAAACGACGTATCTGGTGATGCGATTAATTTAAATAAGAAGAATGAAGAGCAAAATAATAAGCAAAATACCCAGGACACTAAAGATGTCAAAGTTGAAGAGAAGCACACAAATATGAGATTAAGAATTAGTGAAAATAAAACTAACTCCACAGCAAAAGAGAGCACAAGTAAAGATTTAGCAAATAATGCTATAAAACAAGAATCAAGCAGCGAAAGCAATGAAGTTTTAAAATTAAAAGATTTTAAGGATAAAAATCCTAAAGAGCTTATCATATTAGCAGAATCACTCTCATTAAAAAATCCCAGCAATTATAATAAGCATGATTTAATATTTGCAATTCTAAAAGCGTATGCAGAAAAAAACTATAAAATTATAGGGGAAGGAGTTTTAGAAATTTTATCAGATGGTTATGGATTTTTGAGGTCCGCTAAATCAAATTATATCCCATGCTCAGATGATGTATATATTTCGCCAAATCAAATTAGAAGATTCGGGTTAAGAACAGGAGATAGCGTTGCAGGCTTTATAAGAGCTCCTAAAAAAGAAGAGAGATATTTTGCAATAACAAGTGTGCAATCAATTAATTTTCAATCTACTGAAGGAAGTAAATATAGGGTTTTATTTGAAGATTTAACCCCACTTTATCCTGATGAAAAGCTTGCACTTGAGTTTTTAGATGGAACTAAAAGTACACTAAGTGGTAGAGTTATTGATATTGTGTCGCCTTTAGGTAAAGGGCAAAGAGCATTGGTTGTTGCGCCTCCAAGAACAGGTAAAACAGTTTTGATGCAAAATATTGCGCAT
>CAJQNX010000009.1 GCA_905479795.1 uncultured Candidatus Midichloriaceae bacterium
CGAAACTAATTTTAAATTTCAGCTATTGCAATAAGGAGTTTTCTAAAAATCATCATTTACAGTCCCCTGATTTACACACAATTCCCAATAATTCCTCTATAATCTCAGTTGATGATGTCAGAGATATTAAAAATTGGATAAAACATACTACCATGAACTCAAAATACAAAGTTGTGGTAATAGATGATGTTGATAGAATGAATAAAAATGCAAGTAACGCTTTTTTAAAAATATCGGAGGAACCTATTGGTAATGCGATATTTATATTAAACACCTCTCATGTTAGGTCAATCTCAGATACCTTAAGTTCAAGATGTATAAAAATTAGATTGAATAAAACTAATTTAGAGGACTTTACAAATATTTTAGGCAAATTATGTTGTTCAAAAATTAAGGTTAGTTTTGATATTATATATGAATTATGTAATGGAGATATTAACCTGGCTACGATACTTATTGAACAAAACCACTTAAATACTCTAATTAAACTTTATGAAGATAAAGTTTATGATGAAGCTATAGAGCTCATATCTGCACTAAACTTAGAGAGTAATATAGACTTGAGAGTATTTAAATGTTTTACCTCTGCAATAGCATCCAAATTAATAAAAAATAATTTTAGAAAAGTAAAATTGCCCCAAAGAAATGATGAGTTGTTTATAAACTTAGAAAAAGTACAATATCTTATTGCCAATTTGGAAAATTTAAATAAAAAGCACTCTCAACAAATCATAATTAATATATTAAAAAAATGTCTTTAAAGCTAAAAAAGATTTTTATTATAATTATAGTTTCGCTTGTAATTTTATTGCTTGATCAAGCAAGTAAACAAATAATTTTAGAATTTTTGAATTCTAATAAAATTCACGTGTACAAAATAAATTATTTTTTAAATTTTGTTGAAATCTGGAATAAAGGAATCAGCTTTGGAATTTTCAGTGAATATAATTTATCTCCAATATTATTTATTTGTGTCTCATCCGCTATATTAATTTTGATGTTGTATTTAATGACCAATATAGGTCCTATCATTCAGGGGATGATTGTAGGTGGAGCAATAGGAAATTTAATTGATAGAATCATATTTGGTCAGGTATTTGATTTTATTGATTTTCATATCTTAGGCTGGCATTATCCTGCTTTTAATCTTGCTGATAGCTTTATTGTAATGAGTGTAATCTTAATTTTAATTGCTGAAATTAGTAGATGTATAACTAATCGCAAGAAAAAATAAAGATTAATTTTATTAAAAAGATTTAATTTTAATTTTTAAGGGCATTTCATTTATTACTAAATAAGAGTTTTGTGGCAATAATTGCCACACCTCAGATTCAATGTTTGAGAGTGCCTCAGATGCTATAATTATTGAGTCATCACGGCCAATATTATAATAAAGTGGAATAGCTTCATTGTTTTTTGAAGCAAATCGTGTTGCTATAATACTATTTCCATCGGTAATAATGATATTGAGTTTTGATAAATGAGCTTCATCTTCTTGGTGTTGATTTTTAGTAATCCAGTTAAATGCCTTCAAAACTGATTGCTCTAAACTTTGCTCTGCATCATTAAATAAAAAATGCATAATTAAGAAGAACAAATGCTCAGAATCTGTTTGGGCTTTGATTTGATAAAATAATTCCTCACTAAGTACATTAAGTAGCGGACGTCTAATTTTTTCAAAATGACGAATGGTTCCATTGTGTACAAAAGAATATTTTTTATATGAAAACGGATGACAATTATTGATAGTTACATCTCCAACTGTAGAAGCCCTAACATGGCCTAAAAAACAATTTGATAGAAGCTTATTGCATAGATGTTTTAGATTGTTATCATTCCATGCAGGTTGAGTTGATTTAAAAATGCCTGGTGTATTATCTATATCTTGGTTATACCAAGATATTCCAAAACCATCGGCATTTATACCCTTCTTGCCTAACTTAGTCTCAAGACTTTGCTTGATCAATGAATTTTCTGGCTTCTCTATTAATTCACTTAGTGAAATACTTGTTTTACCTCTATATCCAATGAGTCTACACATGATAATTATACCTTTTTTTATTTCATACCAATTTTAACTAAAACATACTCCAAAATATCATCAGCAATTCGTTGCCCAACAACATTTTCTAATCCATGAAATTGTGGCGATGAATTTGCCTCACAGATTAAATATTTCCCATCTTCTCCAAAAAGTAAATCCACTCCCGCAACATCAAGATTTAATAGTCTTGCCGCTTCAGTTGCTATCCATTCAGCTTCAGGGGTTAATTCAAAAGGCTGTACATCTGCACCTATTGAAAAATTGGCTTTAAATCCTGACTTTGCAATACGTTGCATACACCCAACTACTTTCCCACCAATAACAAATACTCTTAGATCTTTTCCGTAACTAGTTTCAATAAATTCCTGTATTATAATGTTTGCATTCTCATTATTAGCATATATAAGCTCCATAATATCGGAAAATTTTTCTTCAGATTCACATAAATAGACCCCTCTACCTTGAGTACCTGTAACATTTTTAATAATTAAAGGAACTCCTATTTCTCTTTTGACTACGGATATATCAACAGGAAATTTGGCAAGCATTGTTTTTGGTGTTGGTAATCTACTATAGGCTAAAATTTGATGCATTAATAGCTTATCTTTTACATTTTGTATTGCACTGGCTGAATTACAAGAATAAACACCACAATGTTCTAATTGTCTGATTACTGATAAAGCGTAAAAACTCGTCGAAGAACCCATCCTTGGCAAAATAAAATCTGGTAATAGCGTAGTCTTATCATCAACTAAGATGCTATTTCTATCACTTCGTGTTACTACTAATTCAAATTGCTCTGGAGTGAGAATTGATAAATCAATATTTTTTGATCTAGCACTTTCCAATAGCCTTAAAACACTATAGTCAGTAATTTCATTCTCTTTCTTGTTATAAATAATTAGTCCTCGAGGCATAAATTTCAATAACGTTAAACTACTCAGTTATAATTTTTAACTCATTTTGTCAATTCATTTTAAAAGGCGAAAGTGCTTGAATTAACAAAAAATCATACATCACATAGATTAAGTAAATATTGAATTATTTTCGATGAAAAAACCTCATTTCACCACATTAACTTCTAGCAATTTTAAATATAAAGATTGAGGATATGCTGAGAATAAAATTCCTATAGTTCCAGACAAAATTACGTATCTCTTATTAATTTTACTGGATATATAACCAAACACAAACGTAGATATTGTATAGCTTACAACGGTTAGTAAATTAAATTTTCCAGCTACTTGACTATCATAATGAAGAAATTCTATCTTCATTGATTTACCAAATATAAATACAACAAAAAAAGACACCTGTGTTGTTAAAAATATTGTAAATAGTTTGAATAATGAGTACTTGTGATTTTTAAACAACTCATGTATCGGATTTTTTAAGAGAATTTTATCCTGTACTGCCTGTAAAAAATCTGTTGTTTCTAACAATGAACGTCTAATATATAAGGCAACCATAGCCCCAAATACGCTAATAAAAAATGGAATTCTCCAAGCGTAGCTGAACACTTCTTCTTTAGTAAAAACTGATTCAATTATATAAATTGTTGATGCACTGAGAATTAACCCCATTCCCACTCCAGTAAGGGGTAATGTACCATAAAAAGATCGTTTTTTTACTTCTATTGGAAATGGTAAAATTACTTAATAATCTGTGAAAAATGATTGAAAATAGCACTATTAAAAATAGATGTGGTATAGTTATAGCTTTTAACTCATTTTATCAATTCTTTTTAGAGGGCGAAAGTGCTTGAATTAACAAAAAATAATACTATCATATGAATTAAGTAAAGATTGAATTATTTTCGATGAAAGAAACCCGTCCATTATCCCCTCATTTAACCATTTATAAGCCACAGATATCCTCGGTTCTATCAATTATGCATAGAATTACAGGCTTTGTTATGTTTTTTGGCTTTCTTATAATTCTTTGGACTACAAATATTTATACTTTTAAAAGCAGCACGCTAGAAGACTTTGGAAATATTTTAACCTACATCACAAAAAATAAATTTTTTATGTCGGTTGTAATATTATTCAGTTATTGTATTTTTTATCATATGTGCACTGGGATTAGGTATTTGTTTTGGGATGCGGGTAAATTGATGGAAATAAAAATGGTAAATTTAACAGGGTGGTTAGCTATCTCTCTATCTATTATTTTTACTGGAGTTTTTTGGTATATAATCATTTTATAATTAACTAAGTTATGAGTTTAAAAAATTTAGCTGGCAAGGTAAAGGGACATGGAAGTTCTAAATTTAGTACGTTGCACTTTATTAGGCAAAGATTTACAGCAATCATATTGGTACCACTTTTTATTTGGCTGACATTTTGCATAGTAAATCTAATTAAGTCTTCCTCTTCGGAAAATGTGATACTTTTTATTTCTCATCCGATGAATTTCACATTAATTGTGATATTCATTTTATTCTTTTTATATCATGGATATTTGGGCATGAATGATATAATGAAAGACTATATAAAGTGCGAAACTTTATATAAATTTTTGAATAAAATCTTACTCGTAATTTGTATCTTAACTTATTTTGTAAGTATTATTAATTTTATTTTTTATCATTTATTATTTAGATATTTTTCAGGTATGAGCTAAAATGAAGACAAAATCATATGATATAATTGAACACAAATATGACATCATAGTTGTGGGTGCTGGAGGTGCTGGTTTAAGAGCAACTCTTGGCATGGCAGAGAAAAATCTAAAAACAGCATGTATTACAAAAGTGTTTCCTACAAGAAGTCACACAGTTGCCGCTCAAGGAGGCATTAGCGCCTCATTAGGTAACATGGGGAAAGATGATTGGCGTTGGCACATGTACGACACTGTTAAAGGTTCTGATTGGTTGGGTGATCAAGATGCCATTGAGTATATGTGTAAAAATGCTGCAGAATCTATTATTGAACTTGAACACTATGGCGTTCCCTTTTCTAGAACAAAAGAAGGTAAAATTTATCAGCGACCTTTTGGAGGTATGACAACCGAATATGGCAAAGGAGAGCCTGCTCAAAGAACGTGTGCCGCAGCTGATAGAACTGGCCATGCTATTCTTCATACTTTATATCAGCAATGTTTAAAGGCAGATGCAGAATTTTTCGTTGAATATTTTACCATTGATTTAATAAAAAATGATGATGGAGAAGTCATAGGAGTTCTTGCATATTCTCTCGAAGACGGCACAATTCATAAATTTAGTGCAAATTTAGTTGTATTAGCTACTGGTGGTTACGGTAGAGCTTATTTTTCTGCAACATCAGCGCATACTTGCACAGGAGATGGTGGAGGAATGGCTTTGCGTGCTGGCTTGCCATTGCAAGACATGGAATTTGTACAATTTCATCCTACAGGCGTATATGGCGCTGGATGTTTGATAACTGAGGGTGTTAGAGGTGAAGGCGGTTATTTAATTAACAAGGATGGAGAAAGATTTATGGAGCGATACGCTCCTTCTGTAAAAGATTTGGCCTCAAGAGATGTTGTAAGTAGGGCTATGACGATGGAAATGCGTGAAGGCAGAGGCTGTGGAGAAGATGGAGAATACATTCATCTGGTTTTATCACATTTAGATGCTGATATAATTCACAAAAGACTACCTGGCATTTCTGAAACAGCAAAAGTTTTTGCAGGGGTAGATGTAACTAAGGAGCCAATACCAGTAACACCTACAGTACATTATAACATGGGAGGAATACCAACTAATTTTCATGGAGAGGTTCTAGCCAAAAGTGGCAAGAACATGAAAATTATCCCTGGTTTAATGTCAATTGGTGAAGCTGCTTGCGTATCGGTTCATGGTGCAAATAGACTGGGTTCGAATTCACTATTAGATTTAGTTGTATTTGGCAGAGCGGCAGCAATTAAAGCCTCAGAATTAGTAAAGCCTGGATGTGCAAAACCCGATATTCCAAATGAATGTGTTGAGAAAATTTTAGATAGATTTAATAAAATTAGATACTCTAAAGGTAAGCTACCTACATCAAAAATAAGATTAAATATGCAAAAAACTATGCAAAAGCATGCTACTGTATTCCGTACAGAGGATTCTTTAAAAGAAGGGGTAGATCATATGCTAAAGATCTATAACTCGTTCACAGATATTGGCATTTCTGACAGAAGTATGATTTGGAATAGTGATTTAGTTGAAGCCTTAGAATTGGATAATCTTAGATCACAGGCACTTACAACTATTTCAGCAGCATATAATAGACAAGAATCAAGAGGTGCGCATGCTAGAGAAGATTATCAGGAAAGAGATGATAAAAAATGGATGAAACATACTTTGATTGAATTAAATGAAAAGACAGGTAAAACTAAAATTAATTACAGAGAAGTATCCAAAAAAACACTAACTGATGAAGTTGAGTTTTTCCCACCGGTGAAAAGGGTCTATTAATTATACCATCTACGCAAAAAGCATAGATATATGCTAAAATTCCGTCATTTATTACATGGCTTTATTTAGTTCTTCCTCTAATAAAATCATGCCTTGGATAAATTTTTCTTTCTGATTATCATAATTTTTACTTAGAGTAAGAAATTTTGGAAACTCACTATGTATACATACACTCATAACAATTCTATGAGCATAAATTTCTTTTAATTGTTGCAGCACCTCATAATATTTCTTTTCTAACTTTTGCAAAAAAACTTCATCATAATTTTTACTTTTAAAAAATTTTAATTTAATTGATTTAGATTGAATTGTAGGAGCTCCAAAAATAACTGTATAAAACCACCTTAATTTAATACCACTCCTATGTTGATCACTATCAATAATATTTTTTTTCAAACAAATATCTAAAGACTCAATTGTTAAATTCATTTGACGTTTTACCTGTAACTCAGGTGTACATTTATTAATTAGGTATATTGAATTTTTAGGCCTTCCTCGTTTTTTCCACATATAATCAATTATTAAAATTTTTATTAAAAATAATGATAAAATCAGACAATGGGAAGTATGAGGTGAATTTAAAAAGTTAGATAAAATATTTAGGGAAGAAAATAATTAGCACTTCTAAAAAAAGCTTATAAGAAAAAGAAGCGTATGCACCTAGTTGGAAATATAAACCTTACCATAAAGTGTATTTATTTTTAAATAACCGATGAATTGCTTTTGTAGGCATTGGCCCTCTCCATATCAGTCAAGCTTTCTGGAAGCAAAAAATCCATGGACATTAATTTTATATTTTATTCTTCATGAGGTTGTATGAAGCCCTCTTTTATTTCAGGCTTATGGCTAATATTGAAAATTCTAGGGATTGATGGTCCATAAACATCTGATCTAGTAAAGCAACTTTGCATCCTAATCCTGCCAAATAAATTGCTATATTTGATACAATAGTTGATTTTTCAACACTTCCTTTTCCAGAAGCAATAAGTATAATATTATTGATATTATCTAATTTAGTTTTTTCTTTTGGAGCACAGATCTTAAACATAAAGACGTAGTCGTAGCCCCCTTTGATTCCAGGATCAATATTTTTTAAAAAATTACATTGTTTTATGTGAGTATAAAATACATCTTTGATAATTTTTTATCTAAAGTTAAGATTTTTGCTGTGTCTTTATTTACTTCAGAAGGTTCTACCTCATTTTTATAAGCTTTTACGAGTATTTCCGTCGTAATGATCGAATAAATACACAACGTTATGGTTTTGATCACCATCAATAAGTCTAAACATAAATAATTCATAACCTAGAATTCTATCAGTAGTAGTGATATCTATGTAATTTTTATCTACTGCACCTTGACTTTCAACTCCATCGTTTTGCTTCAAAAAGTAATTTTCATTCCTATATGATAAACTTCCATATCCTAAATATGTTTATTAACTTCTCTATATATCATACCTTTTATAAGGTCTAAAGACTTTTTAAATTCTTTTGTTTTCTTGTTAAAGTCATTAATGTATTTTAATTCATAAATACTATTTTTATATATCCTGTTCAAGGTTCTTAATATGTTAGAATAGCTAAAGATCTTTATAATCATTTCCTTGAAGCAAGAGGAAGTGTTTGAAATTTCAATGAAGCTTTAAATCAGAATTTAACTGATGTAATTTTTAATGGTACTGAGAATAATTTAAAAATAACTAGTACTACTCAGCCTGCAATTATAATATCTTCAATGAATATTTTAAAAGTTATAGCATCTCTTTTTAATAAAGAAATTACAGAATTATGTTCTCCAGCTGGGCATTCATTAGGTGAATATAGCTCCTTATATACTGTAGAAAATATATCTCTTTAAAAGATACAGCAAAAATATTAGAGACAAGGGCTATTTATGCATTAATTGGTGCTGATGAAGTTTCAGCTCAAGAAATTTGCCAAATTGCAAATGATAATGGGGCTGGGCAAATTATACTTAGTGGAGATAAGAATGCTTTTCACAATGTGAATAGAGTATGAATTGAGTTAGAGATATGGTGGCAGATGTAAGCTTAAATGCTAAGGGTAGACAGCTAGATATTTTTGAAAAAGGCTCTTAAACCTATAAATCTCATCCTAATAGAATTAATATCAATAAACATGCTCCACATTAATTAGCAATCAAAGAATTTAAAAAAGCAATACTAGGTGACTGGTGTATAAATGGCGTTGAAACAATGATTATGTTTGTATAGAGTTAAGTAATATTATGTTAATAATTTTTTGATTTTACCTACATCAAGCTCTTACCTCTTAATTACTATAAAAAAAAGCCTAGTTTACTGGAATGGCAACGACCTACTCTCCCGTGCCTTAAGACAAAGTACCATTGGCGAAGAAGCTTTTCACTTATGAGTTCGGAATGGTATCAAGTGTTTCGTCTTCTCTATGGTTGCCACACCAATAAACTAGGCTATTAAAATAAGATATTGTTTTTATTCCTTTGGGGTATTAAACAAAAATTACACTATATACGCACTATGTAATTAGCAAAATTCGATTGTGCTATTAGTACTGGTCAGCTTAATAAATTGCTTTACTTACACTTCCAGCCTATCAACGTGATAGTCTATCACGGCACTATTGGGAAAATTAGTTTCGAGGTGGGTTTCCCGCTTAGATGCTTTCAGCGGTTATCCCTTCTATACTTAGCTACTCAGCATTGCTCCTGGCGGAACAACTGATACACCAGAGGTATATCCAACTTGGTCCTCCCGTACTAAAGTCAGATCCTCTCAATTTTCCTTACACCCACGGCAGATAGGGACCGAACTGTCTCACGACGTTCTGAACCCAGCTCGCGTACCACTTTAATTGGCGAACAGCCAAACCCTTGGGACCTTCTACAGCCCCAGGATGTGATGAGCCGACATCGAGGTGCCAAACAAACTCGTCGATATGGACTCTTGGAGTTTATTAGCCTGTTATCCCCGGAGTACCTTTTATCCGTTGAGTGATGGTCCTTCCACTCAGAACCACCAGATCACTATGACCGACTTTCGTCTCTGCTCGACTTGTCAGTCTCGCAGTCAGGCAAGCTTATGCCATTGCACTCTTGGGCTGATTTCCGACCAGCTTGAGCTTACCTTCGCACACCTCCGTTACTCTTTAGGAGGTGACCGCCCCAGTCAAACTACCCACCATACACTGTCTCAGATCTGGATTCACAGATCTTGGTTAGATATCAAGAAGTAAAAGGGTGGTATTTCAAGGATGACTCCATTACAACTAGCGTCGTAACTTCAAAGTCTACCACCTATCCTACACATTTAATTCCTAATATCAATGTAAAGTTATAGTAAAGGTTCACGGGGTCTATCCGTCTAACCGCGGGAACTCCGCATCTTCACGGAGAATTCAATTTCGCTGAGCTAATGTTGGAGACAATGGAGAAGTCGTTACGCCATTCATGCAGGTCGGAACTTACCCGACAAGGAATTTCGCTACCTTAGGACCGTCATAGTTACGGCCGCCGTTTACTGGGGCTTAAGCTCGAAGCTTGCACATCTCACCTTAACCTTCCAGCACTGGGCAGGCGTCAGACCCTATACTTCCTCTTTTGAGTTTGCAGAGTCCTGTGTTTTTGATAAACAGTCGCTTCTCCCTGGTTTGTGCCACCTAGACATAGTTGCCTATGCTAGGTCATCCTTATCCCGAAGTTACGGATGCAATTTGTCTAGTTCCTTCAACATTATTTACTCTACGCCTTAGTATGCTCTACCTGTCCACCAGTGTCGGTTTGGGGTACGGTCTATACGCTAAAGCTATTTCCTGGAAATTCTTGATTGCACTATGAATCCAATAACACAGTACAACTTCCAAACTTCGTCACTTTTAGCAGGCTCACGAATATTTACGTGATTCCCATCGACTACGCTTTTCAGCCTCATCTTAGGAGCCGGCTAACCCTGCGCAGATTAACTTTACACAGGAACCCTTGGACTTTCGGCGGGAATGTTTTTCACATTCCTTTACGCTACTCATGTCAGCATTCTCACTTGTGATATCTCCAGCAAATTTCGCAATTCACCTTCACAGACTTACACAACGCTCCGCTACCGCCTATAGTATAAATACTATACGCTCATATCTTCGGTGTATAATTTAGCCTCGTTACATTTTTGGCGCAAAGTCGCTAATAGACTAGTGAGCTATTACGCTTTCTTTAAGGGATGGCTGCTTCTAAGCCAACCTCCTAGTTGTTTTGGCGTCTTCACATCCTTTCACACTTAATTATATCTTAGAGACCTTAGATGATGATCTGGGCTGTATCCCTCTCGGCTATGGACCTTAGCACCCATAGCCTGTCTGCTGCTCTATACTCATTAGTATTCGGAGTTTAGTTAGGTTTGGTAAGGCTTTTGGCCCCCCTAGCCTATCTAGTGCTCTACCCCTAATGATAAACGAACAACGCTCTACCTAAATAGATTTCGCGGAGAACCAGCTATTTCCGAGATTGATTGGCCTTTCACCCCTAGCCACAAGTCATCCCACAAGTTTGCAACATTGTTGGGTTCGGTCCTCAATTGGGTATTACCCCAACTTCAACCTGCCCATGGCTAGATCACTCGGTTTCGGGTCTAATGCAACTAACTATATTCGCCCTATTAAGACTCGCTTTCGCTGCGGCTACACCTAACGGCTTAACCTTGCTAGATACACTAACTCGCTGACCCATTATACAAAAGGTACGCCGTCACACGCCTTCCTTCCGAAGAAAGAATCATGCTCCGACAGCTTGTAAGTGTTTGGTTTCAGGATCTATTTCACTCCTCTTATCGAGGTTCTTTTCGCCTTTCCCTCACGGTACTAGTTCACTATCGGTCAACAAATAGTATTTAGGCTTGGAGGGTGGTCCCCCCATATTCAGACAGGATTTCACGTGTCCCGCCCTACTCTAGCTTTTAATAATCTTTACCTATACAGGATTATCACCTTCTATGATTATTTTTTCCAAAATATTCTAGTTATTATTATTAAAAGACTGGCCTTTTCCACGTTCGCTCGTCACTACTAACGGAATCTCGGTTGATTTCTTTTCCTCTGGATACTTAGATATTTCAGTTCTCCAGGTTCGCTTTTTAAGACTATAAATTCATCTTAAAATATCAAGTAAACTTGATGGGTTTCCCCATTCGGAAATCCACGAATAAACGGTTATTGGCACCTACTCGTAGCTTATCGCAGCCTATCACGTCCTTCATCGCCTTTTGTTGCCTAGGCATTCACCAAACACCCTTATTATAATTTTGCTATTACAAATAGCGCATATAGAGTAATTTTTGTCTCAGCTTGTTGTTAAAAACAATATCTTATTCACTTTTTCAAAGAAATTTGTACGCCAGTTATATGCAAAACTTTCGGGTTCGTCAATAGATATTTACTATTTTTATGAATTAAATTTCTTTTTTTTTATTATTATAAATATTAATCGTTATAAATAAATGTCATTTCATTGTTTTGATTTCAAATATTAATATAGAGACATGCCGTTTTTACAGCTCTTTAGGAATCTTAAATTTAATATTTTCCTCTATCCCCTTTAAATTAGTAATTTCTATATCTCTAATTATTTTTATTTTATTAATTAAATTTTCAATCAAAATTTCAGGAGCAGATGCGCTTGCAGTTATTCCCAAGATTTTAGTATTGATCAATAAATCGAAAATTTCATCATCTTCTCCATTTAATAAATATGATTTTGCTCCAAAATTTTCAGCAATATCTTTTAATCTATTTGAATTCGAACTATTTTTTGCACCTATTACAAAAACAGTATCTGCAATTATTGCAAGCTTTTTTACTGCATCTTGTCTGTTCTGTGTGGCATAGCATATATTATTAAGTTCTGGCCCCTTAATATTTGGAAATTTACTCTTCAACTTATTAATTATATTTTTTGTATCATCCACACTTAAAGTAGTTTGAGTAACATAGGAAATTTCACTCCCTTCTTCATAAGGAATATTATCTATATCACTTATGTTCTCAACAATAAAAACCTCCTGTTTAACTCTGCCGCTCGTCCCCTCAATTTCCGGATGATTTTTATGTCCAATCAAAATTACTTTATCACCTTCTTTCTCAAATTTTTGCGCCTGAAGATGAACTTTCTTTACAAGTGGACAAGTAGCATCAATTATTTTTAAATTCTTATCTTTTGATTTATTTTCAACTTTTTCACTTACCCCATGAGCAGAAAAAATAGTCACCGCATTCTCAGGTATCTCACTAATCTCTTCGACAAAAATTGCACCTTTTGCTCTAAGACCTTCAACAACATATTTATTGTGCACTATTTCATGCCTAACATATACTGGTGCTCCATATTTTAAAATCGTACGTTCTACAATTTCTACTGCTCTTTCTACTCCTGCACAAAATCCACGTGGATTTGCTAAAAAAATCTGAAGTTTTGGTAGGTTAGCAGTATTTTTGAACATAATATTGTATTATATGTATTATTTATGTATAAAATATAGCTTAAACTACATATGACAAGACTTTTTAGTAATGAAATGTACACAAATTTTAGGTTTTGATTCCGCTCATAGAATTATTGGGCATAGCGGAAATTGCAAAATGCTTCATGGACATAGATACACTCTAGAAGCCACATTCGAATCGGATGAGCTAAATAACCTAGGAATGGTAATCGATTTTAGCATCATTAAGCAAAAATTAACAAAATGGTTAAATACTAATTGGGATCATAATGCCATATTAAGCATAATAGATAAAGATTTAGGTGATAAAATATCAAAAATTACCGGTCAAACAATATTTTATTTAAAAGTGAACCCAACTGCAGAAAATATGGCTTATTTTTTATTACATAAAGTCTGTCCAATAATTTTTAAAGATGAATCTGTGCAATGCACGCAAATAAAACTATATGAAACACCTAATTGTTATGTAACAGTTAAAGCATAATATGCCTACCAATATGCTTTAAACATATGAAAGACAAAATCATAAAAGAAAATTTAGCACTAGCTTACAGGATCTTAGCTCATTTAAAAATGGATGACTTAACTTACACCCATCTTTCTGCACGAAGCAATGATGGAAACAGCTTTTACATATATCCATTCGGAACGTTTTTTGCAGAAGTTACACCCTCATCTCTTTTAGAGGTTGATTTCAGTGGCACTGTATTACATGGCAAAGAATATCAATATAATAAAACAGGATATATAATACATTCACTCATTTATAGAAAAAGATCAGATATAAATGCCATCTTCCATCTTCATACTATTCCAGGAGTAGCTGTTTCTGCAATGAAGCAAGGATTATTGCCAATAAGTCAGTTTGCGTTGCATTTTTATAATAATATAAAATATCATGACTATAATTCATTAGCACTGCAAGAAATAGCAGGTAAAAATATTGCCTCAGATTTGGAAGATCAATATGTAATGTTTTTAAGAAATCACGGCACTTTGACTTGTGGTAAAACTATACATGAAGCAATGTTTTATACTAACCATCTGGAAAAGGCATGTATGGTTCAAGTCGCAGCATTAGCCGCAGGATTAGAAAATTTAATTATACCAAGTGATAAAATATGCAAACAAAGTAATGATGCTCTTTTAAATTTTGAAAAAGACTTAGGTATGAGAGATTGGCTAGCATTAAAGAGATATATTAAGTTATGAACTTGCACAGAATTAAAATTAAACTTGCTTTAAACTCATAGCTTAGATAAAAAAAGAATGTTTAAAAGGATTTTATAAGTGAATAATTACGAATTTGACAAAATTGCACTTTCTATTGCACTAGCTGTTTTTGCCATTGTTTTTTGCGTAAACATTGGGGATTTAATTTATTATCCTGAGATTTCCGTTGAAAAAAGAGGCTACAAAATTGAGGTGCCAGAAAATCACAACGATAATGCAAAACAAGAAGAAGTAATAGATGAGGAAACTTTAGATTTAAAATTATTATTTGACAAAGCGGATTACAAAAAAGGTGAGTCTATATTTAAAAAATGCTCTATATGCCACACAATCAATAAAGGCGAGAAAAATAAAATTGGACCCAATTTATGGAACGTTGTAAATAGCAAAGTAGCTTCAAAAAATGAATTCGCATATTCTACTGCAATGCAGAATAAAGGCAGCACTGCCGATATTTGGAATATCCAAGAATTAATCAATTATTTAAAATCTCCAAAAAAATATGTCCCCGGCACCAAGATGGCTTTTGCTGGAATAAAAAAACTTGACGATCGAATAGATCTGATTGAATTTTTAAGAACTCATGCTGATAAGCCAATAAATAAACCATAATTAATATTTTAAAATGAGCGCTAGCCCATTATACGATGTATTTTGAGCTTTACTGAATTTTTCTAAAACAAATTATATAATTAATATCGACAGCATCAGATAAATACCAATTTTTATTAATTATATCGTAACTCATGCCAGTAATGTCTAATAGCTCTAATTGATTCTTATTCATTATATAAATAAGTTCTTCGGGTTTAATAAATTTTTTCCATTCATGTGTCCCAATAGGTAGCAATTTTAAGACATATTCAGCTAAAAATTTTGCTTGAATTAATGATTTGATGGTTTTGTTAATTGTTGAAATAAACATAATACCATTTTTTTTAAGCAATTTTGAGCTTTCCGAAAGAAAATTATCAACATTATTAACGTGCTCCACAACTTCCATATTAAGAATTATATCAAATTTTTCATGTTTATTTTTGATTAACCCTTGAATACTAGAGCATTTGAAGTTCACTTTAAGCTCATTTTCTTTTACATATTGTTTGGCGATTTTGATATTTTCTTCAGAAGGGTCAATGCCTGTGACACAAGCACCAAGCCTTGCCATTGGTACTGATAACAACCCTCCACCACAACCTATATCTAATAATTTAAAGCTACCTAAAGACTGTTCATTTAAAGCATTTATTTTAAAGTGCTTTATTATATGCTCTTTAATGAATTTTATTCTAACGGGATTAATATCATGTAGTGGTTTAAATTTACCTGATTCATCCCACCACTCCTCTGCTAAAGCAGAAAATTTTTTAACCTCTTCTTTGTTAATTGTAGTATCTTTAAGCATTTCCTGAATACGGAGCAATATATGTAGAATTTTTTATACCGAGTTCCTCAATAGCAAAGGACCATTTATTTTTCATCTCATGAGAGAAAATTAAATCGATATTTGGCTGAATAATAAACCAACTATTTTCTGCAATCTCATCCTCTAATTGATTGGAACTCCATGCGCTTATCCCTCTTGCAAGTAAAAATTTGGATTTATCGTTTTTAATAATAAACTTCTTAACGAAATTTTGTATATCCGTGTGCAAAACGATTGATTGCATTGAACTAAATTGTTTTTCTCGTTGCTTATCAATGCTTAACGCAATAATTCTTTCAGTATTAACAGGCCCACCAAAAACGATGGGTAATCTTTCAATTTTGACTTTATTAGTGTTTTTATCAAATAGTTTTAATAATTCATGATTTGATACGGAGCCTATCTCATGATTTAAAATTACTCCAAAAGCTCCATTTTTATCATGCATAAAAATATATATTAGCGCTTTTTCAAAAAAACGATCTTCTAATCTTGGCGACGCCATTAATATTTTTCCTTCTAGCGAACTAAATTTATGTTTCATAATAATATCCTCAATTTAAATTACCAAGCTGCAGTAGGGGGTAAAGACATAAGGATCGCTTCTGTGTTTCCGTTGGTCATCAGTCCAAATTTTGTCCCTCTGTCGTACAACAAATTAAATTCTACGTATCTCCCTCTTTTATCTAATTGTGCAGATTTTTCCTCTTTAGTCCATTTTTTCATAATATTTTTTTCAATAATATTTAAAAATGCTTTATCAAATTGTATACCAACCTCTTTGGTAAATTCAAAATCTTTTTGCCAATCACCACTATTTAAATAATCATAAAAAATTCCACCAACACCTCTAGATTCATCTCTATGAGGTAAGTAAAAATATTCATCACAGTTTTTCTTAAACTTCGTATAATAATTTTTATCAAATTTATCGCATGCATTTTTAAGATGGTCATGAAATATTTTTGTATCTTCATCATTTACAAATGTTGGAGTTAAATCTCCCCCTCCTCCAAACCATTGTTTGGTAGTAACAATCATCCTCGTATTAAAATGAGCTGCTGGAATATGCGGTGAATTCATATGCGCTACTAATGAAATTCCACTTGCCCAAAATTTGTTATTTCCATCTTTACAGCCCGGCATTTCTTTTGCAAATTTTTCAGAAAATTCTCCATAAACAGTAGATATATTTACGCCAACCTTTTCAAAAATTGAGCCTCGCATAATTGACATTTCACCACCCCCCCCACCATCTCTATCCCATTTTTTTCGGGTAAATGTTGCTGATGAGTCATTGTATTTCTCTATTTTTTCAAATTTATTGCAAATTTCGTCTCTTAGCTCTCTAAACCAACTACTTGCTAGTTTTTTCTGATTATCAAACCTATCCACTATTTTGATTCTATAAATTTCAAGGCTTCAAGGGAGGACATGCATCCTGTTCCTGCAGCTGTTACAGCTTGTCTAAATATTTTATCCTGTACATCACCTGCTGCAAACACTCCTTCAACACTTGTTTTTGTGCTGTCTGAGTGCGTTATAATATATCCCTCTTCATCCATATCTAATTTATCTTTAAATAAGCCCGTATTAGGTTTGTGACCTATAGCAATAAAAACTCCATCCACCTTTAAATCAGATACATTGCCTGTCTTAAGATTTTTTATTCTTGCACCCTCTACAGATAATGGCTTTTCTGATCCCAAAACTTCTTCTAAAGCACTATCCCAAATAACTTGAATTTTTGGATGCTTGAAGAGCCTATCCTGTAAAATTTTTTCTGCTCTAAGCTTATCCCTACGGTGCACTAAAATGACTTTTGATGCATGATTGGTGAGATATAATGCCTCTTCAACTGCAGTATTACCGCCACCTATCACAAGAACTTCTTTGTTTTTATAAAAGAATCCATCGCATGTTGCACACCCCGACACACCAAAGCCCATGAATTTTTTTTCTGATTCTAGACCAAGCCATTTAGCCTGAGCTCCGGTTGCAATAATAATTGAATTTGCCAAATATTTGTTACCACTGTCTCCTAAAGCTATAAAAGGATATGATTTTAGATCGACATTCACAATCACGTCATTCACAATTTGCGTCCCAGCTTTTTCAGATTGTTGTTTCATTTCTTCCATAAGCCATGGACCTTGAATAGTTTCTGCAAATCCAGGATAATTTTCAACATCAGTGGTGATTGTAAGTTGCCCTCCTGGCTGTTGGCCAGAGACTAAAATCGGATCAAGAGCTGACCTTGCAGCATAAATAGCAGCGCTATAGCCAGCAGGACCTGAACCTATTATTAAAACTTCTGTGTTATATACTTTTTGCATTGGTTATTAAATTTCACCTGAATTTTTACTAAGATAATTTTTTATGCCTTCAGCATCTGGCTTAATAGCTGCTTTGCCTGGCTTCCAATTTGCTGGACAAACTTCTCCATGCTTTTGATGAAATTCAAGTGCATCCACCATACGCAAAGCTTCATCCACATTTCTCCCAAGTGGTAAGTCATTAACTACTTGATGCCTTATAACAAAATCTTCATCAATTAAAAACGTTCCTCTTAGTGCCACTGCTTGGTTTAATAATACATCATAACTACGAGAAATATCCTTGGTTATATCTGAAACTAGAGGATATTTTATTTTGCCAATTCCTCCATTATCAATGCTTGTATTTTTGTATGCTATGTGAGAAAAGTGAGAATCAACACTAACACCTACCACTTCGGTGTTCCTTTTTTTAAATTCTTCAAGTTTTTTATCAAATGCTATAATTTCAGATGGACATACAAATGTGAAATTCAAAGGATAAAAAAACACAATACCTTTTTTACCAGACAAAAATTCACTTAAAATAAAATTTTCGTTTGCCGAATTATCTCCCATTATTGCAGTTGCTTTGAAATCAGGAGCTTTTTTACCAATTAAAAATGACATTAATTCATACCTCTATAAATACCGTTAATATTGCCTATAATATATTGTAGCTGATATCAAAACACAAGATAATGAATTTACAAATTCTTAATGATAGAAAATTTTATTGTACTGGGTCTTATATTTTTAGCAAATCTATATGAATAATCAAAAGCTACACTATACTTTTTATCAAGCATATAACTTATTTTTGTATTAATTTTATTTTCTATTTTTTTCTTATCTAAAAGAGAATGATGCTCAATATGTGATTTTAATTTTTCTTTTGTTTCCTCGCTTAAACCCTTGGTAGATATCTTTTTATAAATTGATGTAAAGGCATATCTTTCAAATGAATTTTTATATAACTGATTATGCTCTAATGAAAACAATAAAGAAATTTCATCTGTTAATTTTAACCCTAAAATTAAAGTCGCAAAAAATTCTTTGTGTTTAATTTGTGGATTCATTTTACCAGCAAACATTATTTCATAATAATTTTCTTTCAAATTTTTAAAATCAAATTTATTTGCATATGACAGCCCAATTTTAAGCGAAGGATTAGAAATATCGGTACCGCCTTCTCCATGAATAGCTGCTGGGAATCCTAAAATAGAATCAACTGATATGCGATGATTTCCTTTTTTATATAACAAAGTTCTAAGCCCAATCTCATAATCCACACCTATGAAATTCATTTTCCCCTTATACTGATTAAAAGGAATAACTTCGGCACCTTGTGGATTAGCATCACTTTTTTCTATTTTTTTTATGTCCAAATCACTACAAATTCTTTGAATATCCAATTTACTTATAAGCGTAAATCTATCCGACAGCCCTTGTTCCTTATACTTTGTTAAAATAAGTTTTTTTGTATCATCTTTAAAAAATAAAGTTCTATTGTTATCCAAATTATAATCAAAAGAGCTCTTATAACCAGGATCAAATGTTAAACTATAATCATTATATTTTTTATCTTTACCTCTTTCCCAAGCATATCCAAAAACAAAAGATGGGGTAAAGAATGATATAAGCAATAAAATTTTGATGCTATTCTTTGAGAATCTCATTATTTATTTTCCTTCCAACTATCTCTAGTTGAATGCTAATCAATGTAATGAAAATTGCAAGGAAAAATAGTGAAAAAAACATAATAATCAATGGATACAACATTGATTCATGGATTTTAGGACCATCAAAGGTAAGGACGCTACTCTTTTGATGCAGGGTTGCCCACAAATCCACTGAAAATTTAATTATAGGAAGGTCTAATAGGCCTAAAATAGCAAATGCAGCTGCGATTTTTGCACTTCTTAATTCACTTTGAAATGAATTTCTAATCAAAAAATATAAAATTTCAAAACATAATAATATCAGCATGGAGGTTAATCTTGCATCCCAAATCCACCATGTACCCCATGCTGGTTTTCCCCAAATGGATCCTGTGATAAGCGTACAGATCGATAAATAAATACTTACATATGCAAACGATTTTGCAAAAATATCATACATTGGATTTTTTGAAATAAGAAACAGTAATGAAAATATCCCAAGTGAAAAATAAAAAGATATTGCAAGCCATGCAGATGGGACGTGCAAATATAATATTTTGACTAAATTCATTTGCAAATAATCATCAGGAGAGTCATAAAATATGACATAGAGCCCCCATATAAAACAAAAGCATGATAGTATAAATGTAGTTATAGAAATTTTAGTTAAATGCTTTTTTAAGAATTGATAATTTATCATGGCAGTGTAATTTAAATATTATTCTCCACCACCTAATTGGTGAATATATACAGCTAGTTGCTTAATTGTTGAATCAGATAATTTATCTTTCCAATAAGGCATGACACCAGCTCTGCCATTATATATCACATCATAAATAGTATTGTAATCATCTCCGTATAACCAAATGGCATCCTTAAGATTTGGCGCACCAAATTCCCTATCCCCTCTAGCATCTTTGCCATGACATGAAGCACAATGCTCTTGATACAGAGCGTCAGCACCCTTATTAAAAAGATCTTTATTATTTAAATTTAATATATATTTGGTCAATATATCAATTTGCTTAGATGTTAATATTTTATCTTTTCCAAAAGCAGCCATCGCAGAATCTCTAGTTTCTTCATGACCCGATCTTATACCATAATTTAGCGTAGTATATATATCATCAGTTTTTCCTCCCCATAACCATGCTCCTGATGTTAGATTTGGATAACCTATATTTCCTCCTCCTCCAGCACCATGGCAAACTGCACAATTATTTTGAAATGCGGATTTACCACCTGCGTTTGCAAATTTCATTAAATTTTTATCTTTTAGTATTTCTTCAAAGCCACTTTTATCAAATTGCTCTTGATACTTACTCCTTATTTTCTCAATTTTTTCTACACCCTTCTTTAACTGTTTTTTAGATGACCAATCCAATATCCCCTTGCCATTTGGGACTGGCCAACTTGGATAAAGAAGCCAGTATATTAATGCAAAAAATAATGCTATGTAAAAAAACAATCTTAACCAAAATGGATCGGGGTTATCGTACTCCTTTATTCCATCCCATTCATGCCCCATAGTTTTTGGAGCTTTATTCTTTTTCAGTTTCTTCATTTTTTTTCTTCCTCATCTAAAGGAATTTTGCTTAATGATTCGTATAATTTTTTGGACTTTGGTCTAAATATCCAACACATAAGTCCCACAACACTTACTCCTAAAAAAGACAGAGTAATTACCTTAATATAAAATATTTCATTCATAAAGCACCTACCAATCTCTACCTTGATTACTGCTTAAATCAATTTTATTCCCAAGACCTTGTAAATACGCAACTAATGCATCCATCTCCGTAATATATTTAACTTTTCTATTAAATTTTCTAATTACCACCTTCTCTCCATACCTTTTTCTAAATTCCTCTATAGAGCTGGCCTCCTGATTAATACCAAGTTGCACAGATAAATCATTCTTATAATTCTCTATATAATCTTTTGTGTACGGCATCCCTGATAGCTTTAAAGCAGACATTTTATTTTGTATATCACCTATTTGCAAATTTCTTTTAAGCAAAAATGGATATGCTGGCATAATTGATTCTGGCACTAATGATTGTGGATTATGCAAATGCTCTACATGCCAGTCATCTGAATATTTTTCCCCAACCCTTGCTAAATCTGGGCCTGTTCTTTTTGAACCCCAGGCAAATGGGTAATCATACATACTTTCAACAGCTAAAGAATAATGCCCATATCTTTCAACTTCATCAGTTAATTTTCTGATTTGCTGACTATGACAACCATAACACCCCTCTCTTTTATATATAAAAAATCCTTGTAATTCTAATGGTGTATACATCCTTAGCTGTTCCGTTCTTTCAATAGCTATTTCTTTTTTGAACAAAGGAAAAATTTGAATAATAGCTCCAATTGACGTAACAATTATTGTCAGCACTAATAGTATAAAAATATTTTTCTCTATTTTACTGTGGAAAGCACTCATAAATTAAGCTAAATTGGGTTTTGCAATCTTGTTATTTTTAATTGTCATAATAGCATTATAGGTCATAACTATAGCTCCACACCAGAATAAAAAGCCACCTATTGCTCTAATTAAATAATACGGACTTAAAATTTTAACAATTTCAATAAAGGAATATTTTAAAAACCCCATATCATCATAACTTCTCCACATCAGTCCCTGAGTAATACCTGCAGTCCACATTGAAGTGATATACAATACTATTCCTATAGAAGCGAGCCATAGATGAATGCTAATCAATTTCACAGAATACATATCCTTTTTGCCCCATAGATCAGGTATCATATGATATAACGCCCCAAAGCTAATTAACGCAACCCATCCAAGAGCACCAGAATGAACATGACTAATTGTCCACTCAGTATAGTGACTCAAAGCATTAACTGACTTAATTGCCATCACAGGACCTTCAAATGTACTCATACCGTAAAAGGCCACAGCAATAATTAAAAACCTCAAAACAGGATCATCCCTCAATTTATGCCAAGCTCCGGATAAAGTCATCATGCCATTTACCATTCCACCCCATGATGGCAACCATAATATTATAGACATTGTCATCCCAAGCGTTTGAACCCAATCTGGCAAAGATGTATAAATTAAATGGTGTGGTCCAGCCCATATATAAAGGAAAATGAGAGCCCAAAAATGTAAGATAGAAAGCCTATACGAATATATTGGCTTATTAGCTCTTTTAGGTATAAAATAGTACATTATACCTATAAATCCTGCGGTTAACCAAAATCCTACTGCATTATGTCCATACCACCATTGAATCATCGCAGATTGAACGCCAGAAAAGTACGATACACTCCCTGAATCAGTCAATGACAATGGAATACTAATGTTGTTTCCAACATGTAGCACAGCAACCACAATTATAAAAGCAAGGAAAAACCAATTAGCAACATAAATATGTGGCTCTTTTCTATTTTTTAATGTCATTATATATACAAACAAATACGATAGCCATGTTATCGTGAGCAAAATATCTGCATACCACTCAGGCTCTGCATATTCTTTTCCTTGAGTAATACCCATTACGTATCCCGATGCAGCTAATAAAATAAATAGCTGAAAGGAATAAAAAATAAAGCTAACAATTTTAGAGGAATATACTCTCGTATGACACGTTCTTTGCACAATATAAAAAGATGTAGCAAATAATACATTACCCCCAAAGGCAAAAACAACACCACTAGTATGCACAGGCCTTAATCTACCAAAAGTAGTCCACTCCATCCCAAAATTAAGTTCAGGAAATACCATTTGGAACGCTATAAACACCCCCATTCCCATTCCGACAAGAGCCCAGAATAAAGAAGCAAGCACAAATAATCTTAGATTTTTATAGTCATAGTCGACTACGCTCATAAACGGTATATATAAAATTTTAGCTAAGTTAGCATAAGTTAAAAAAGTAATCAATCAATACAGTTTTTCGTAGATTAGAAAAGAAATGGCGCATCATGCTCAAAGCAAGTTTAGATTTTACTTTTAACCATATAATATAATTGAAAATAAAAATATTTCATCATAGCATTTATTTCTATTAACAAATGACAGATTAATGGCAAGGATGATAAAAAAACCACATGGTGTATAATGCCGTATGAATAGGGCTTTTAGGTCATAAACTTATTACAAGAGGGTTCTCCTAGTGGGCAGAAGTATTTAAATTTTGACCATAGTCTTGGACCATTTGGAATTGGTAGCAATTCCCGTGACGCAATATTAGATAAAGCAAGAAATGGCGACCTTTGGACTTTTGATATGCTACAAAAAAATTTTCCAATGAAGGTTGATATTATCAACAACGATAAAATAAACCTCTCTAATCATAAAATACCAATAATTACCTACTTACCAACACAAATTTTCAATAATACTGATAATACTCTTTCTGATACAATTAATACTGCGAAATTCTCTATAACTATCACAACTACACAATCCTATTCTTACGATGCATCTTTAGAGGAAGGTCTTGAGTTATCGGTTGAAGTGGGAGATATCTTTGGTATAATGGATATAGGTAGAGATTTAACATTTAAGGCTACAGAAACACAAACTTGGTCAAAAAGTGAAGAGTCCTCAAATCTATACGAAAACTCAGAGGAAGTATCCACGCCAAAAGGGAAGTGTTTAGTGAGTACTGCACATTATACTAGCAATCACGCTACAATGAAATATACTTCTACAGCATTAGTGATGCCTGACAGGAAATGTAGTTGGCGTCTATGGACAACAAGAAATTAATAACCCTGCATTTTTAGAATACTATATAAATAAAAATGCCAAAGGAATGACTGTAATCGATTCTCATTCTACTCCTACACAAGCAAAGGTTACAATAAGTGGCACCGTGGAGGCTAATGCCTTTGGTGTAAGTACAATTCTAATCAACACTTTTGATTGTGACATATATTGTAACAATCATCCTGATATTGTTGAGTGTCCTGGAGACAATGCATCGGCAACAATGGAAGCATATGCTCCATCACCTCAACATGAGGAATTATAATTTTAAGTGAGATTTTTTCGCTCTTCTTCTCTAGAGAGAGGAGATCATTACCCTCTATTTTCTCCTGATCACGTTTTCGGATTTCTGAATTACGTGATCTGGAGGTGAAATTTTATCCTC
>CAJQNX010000010.1 GCA_905479795.1 uncultured Candidatus Midichloriaceae bacterium
TTGAAAATACATCTTCTATTGGCATTAAAAATGGCTTTTCTATATCTCTTTTTGGCATTTCTATTGTCTCATCTACAACCTTCATCAATTCTCTTATTGCCTTTTCTCCTAATTCACTTCCCTCTTCTGTCAATGCTTTCAGTGCCGAACCTCTTACCACTTGCGCTGCATCTCCATCAAACCCATACTTGCTTAGTAACTCCCTTACTTCCATTTCTACCAATTCCAACAACTCTTCATCCTCTACCATATCTACTTTGTTTAGAAATACCACCAATGTTGCTATCCCCACTTGCTTCGCTAACAATATGTGCTCTCTTGTTTGTGGCATTGGACCATCTACTGCACTTACCACCAATATCGCTCCATCCATTTGCGCCGCTCCTGTGATCATGTTCTTCACATAATCTGCATGCCCAGGGCAATCTACATGTGCATAATGCCTGCTTTCTGTCTCATACTCTACATGCGCTGAGTTGATCGTTATTCCTCTTTCTTTCTCTTCAGGCGCCTTGTCTATTTCATCGTACTTTACCGCCTTATTTCCAAAATATTTAGTTATCGCCGCCGTCAATGTTGTTTTCCCATGATCCACATGCCCTATTGTCCCTGTGTTAACATGCGGTTTGTTTCTTTCAAATTTTCCTTCTGCCATTTTCATTTCTCCTTTTTTATTTTTCTTGGGCAAACAGTTATATTGGAGCGGATGACGGGAATCGAACCCACATGACCAGCTTGGAAGGCTGGGGCTCTACCATTGAGCTACATCCGCTAAAAAGCTATAACCTAGTTTTATAAGAAAGTTTTACATTTAGTTTTGTATTATGTCAATAATTTTGGGCTTGTTTAGGAGCAAAATAATAAATATAAAATGGCATAATTATTTTAATAACATGCACTTAAAACATTGCTTATATTTTTATTATTAAATCAAATTTCAATTCTTAAATAAAAAACCACCTTTTTTTCTTCCCCAAGATAGCATGATAGGATTTAAACATCTTATTTTCAGGGCGCATTTTGCCGTGGATATTAAGTTTATCTCTTGATGAAATAAGTTTTATAAAGTAATTATTAGCTTCATGCACCATCTTTTATTGTTTTCGAGGCTTTAGTATTTCTATTATTTCTAAATTATACTGTCTATCCATTTGCTTTATAAATAATATCTCATTGTCGCCTAGCTTACTCAGTTTGTTCAATATTTGTTCCAACAATAATTTAACATTCTCCCTACTCTTAAATCTCCACAGTACAATCAGAATCTTCAGCTATATCATGCAATATTGTGCAATTACTACATCTGTTTTAGTATACTTCTCTACTACCATCTCAGCTACCTTAAGTGTATGCCAATAAAATGGATGATCTCCTGTTTTTCTCATCTGTGTGCCATGCCATTTTTTAACAAATATTATAGCTTTTTCTATTAACTTCATATTTAGCTTCACATTCTTTTCTTTGTTAAATTCATTCAACTTATTTATTAAATTTGTTGAGCATTCACATTTATTTTTAATGATTTTGTTGATTATTGTATCTTATGAGTAGTAACGTGGCAGTAATACGAGAGATTGGCATTTATTCTTTTTAATGCACTTCATCTAAAAAGTGGTGATCCCGACAAGATTCGAACTTGTGACCTACTGATTAAAAGTCAGTCGCTCTACCAACTGAGCTACGGGACCATTACTGCTTCGGAAGTTATATCATATTGATTAAGCTAAGACAAAACTTTTTATTTAATTATTAAATAAAATTTATCCTACAATTTCAGATTCACTAAAGAAAAATGCAATTTCTTTCTTTGCATTTTCAATTGAATCAGAGCCATGTACTGAATTAGCTTCTATGTTTTCAGCAAAATCTCTTCTGATACTTCCTTCTTGAGCTTCTTCAGGGTTAGTTGCTCCCATGATTTCTCTATTTTTAACTACTGCGTTTTCTCCTTCAAGTACTTGAACAACCACAGGCCCAGAAATCATAAAATCAACAAGGCTTTGAAAAAAAGGTCTGCCTTTGTGCTCATAATAAAATAACTTCGCTTGATCTTCTGTTAATTTAATTCTTTTTTGAGATACTATTCTTAACCCACATCCCTCAATTTTACTATTAATTGCTCCAGTTAAATTTCTCTTTGTTGCATCTGGTTTTATTATACTAAGTGTTTTTTCCATTTTATTATTACGCAAATTTGTTTCCAATAGGTGTTCTCTTCATACATGGCTCATGACCATTTGTATACATTTTTTTGCCTGAAGCGCATGGACTTTTTATATCGTATACCGATGGGTCTTTTGGTTTACATCCAATAAGACAGATAAGTAATAGACAAATAATAACTATTTTTTTCATAATAAAATCTAGTTTTGTTTATTAAGCGACCTTGGTGAGCCTAAAATATTATACCCAGCATCTACAAATATAATTTCACCAGTAATGCTTGATGATAAATCACTTAGTAAAAATGCGGCTGTATTTCCTACATCGTAAATTGTAACATTCTTTTTAAGAGGAGAGTTTTCTTCATTAAATTTCAACATACTTCGGAAGTCTCCAATACCAGCCGCAGCTAAAGTTTTAATTGGTCCAGCTGATATTGCATTAACCCTTATATCTAATTCACCTAAATCTGCAGCTATATACTTGACACTTGACTCAAGCGCAGCTTTTGCAACACCCATCACATTATAATTTGGGATAACCTTTTCAGCTCCGTAATAAGTTAATGTCAAGATACTTCCACCAGGCTTCAAAATTTCTGCAGCTTTTTTCGATGTATATATAAAAGAATAGCAAGAGACATCTAAAGTATTTAAAAAATTACTCCTTGAAGTATCAACATAGCGACCTTTAAGTTCATTTTTATCAGAAAATGCTATTGCATGCACAAAAAAATCAATTTTGCCATATTGCTTTTTGATCAATTCAAATGCTTTATCAATCGATTTTTCATCACTTATATCACATTCTATTAATAAATCAGATTTCAATTCTTCCGCAAGTGGTTTAACTCTTTTTGCAAGTATTTCATTTTGATAACTAATTGCAAACTTTGCGCCATGATTGTTGCAAACTTTTGCAATACCCCAAGATATAGATTTCTCATTTGCTAAGCCCATTATTAAGCCAACTTTACCTGATAACATTTGATTCATATTGCTCATATTACGTATTACTATATTATTTAACTATTTCCCAAGAGCCATCTGATCTTCTGCATGCAGTGCCAAATCCTTTTTCAGCTTTACCACCAATTTTTATTACCTGAGTGTACTCTCTGCAATTTTGCCCCTTATTATTTACAAAAGTATTGGTGGGCTTCACATATCCAGAAGCATTAGTGTCAGGATTTTTCCAAGCAGATGCATTACCTGATTTATTATATTCTAAAGCATTAATCTGACTTTTTTGTTGCAATTCTAAGTCCCTTTGATCTAGGGTTTTTCCTAATTCACTTCCAGCGAGAGATCCAACGATTGCACCTGTGGCTATGGCAATACTTTTGCCACTTCCTCCTCCTACAGTAGAGCCAATCAAAGCGCCGGCTATGCCGCCTCCAATAGCACCCATTTTTGATTTACTAACTTTGCCAGCTTCATTTGTAAAGCAACCAGATAGTAAAAAGATTGGAAACAATAATATGATGACAAGCTTTTTCATTCAATTATTTTTATGTTAATTAGGAAATAATAATATTTATACATTGAAATGCAAGCTTTTATAACTAAATCTATAATATAAAAACTATTGACTAGCATTTAATGAATCTTCCAAATTTAAATTTATACACGGTTTCAGATTCTTCGGGTGAGACGGTTATTGCTGTATCAAAAGCTGTTATCTCTCAATTTGATAATATTATGGTTCAAGAATATATGTGGCCTTTGGTAAGATCTAAAGAGCAAATAGATGAAATAGCAGTAGCATTAAAAAAAAAGCCTGGGATTGTAATTTATACTATACTCAATAAAGAATTAAGAGAGCATCTAAAGCTAAAATGTAAAGAATTAGATGTGAAATGCTTTTCTCCCATTGCGAATATAATTGCAGAAATATGCTCTTATTGTGGAGTTTTGACATCTAAAAAAACTCCTGAAAAAGAAATATTATCTGATTTAAATTATTTTAAAAAAATTGATGCAATTAATTTTACAGTGAATCACGATGATGGTCAGCAAAACAAAGATTTTAATAATTCGGATATCCTTTTGACTGGAGTTTCTAGAACATCAAAGTCACCTACGTCATTATATTTAGCGCAAAGAGGCTATAAAGTTGCAAATTGGCCAATTATAAATGGTGTTGAATATGATTTTTCTTCGATTAACAAGCCCTTAGTGATAGGTTTAACAATAAGTATTGAAAGATTATTGCAAATAAGGCAGTATAGGCTAATTGGACAAGATTTGCAAAATTTCAATAATGACTATACAGATGCAACAAGCATTAAGGATGAAATTAAATATGCTAATAGAATTTTTAAAAAAAATAATTTTCCAGTTATAGATGTGACATCAAAAGCAATTGAGGAAATATCAGCTGAGATAATTAACTTATATTTTGCAAAAAAAGGTGGGCACCTAATAACTATTTAATTTGCGTTATTAGTATAAAATTGATGATTAATAATTTATATTATGCTAGAAGCTAATGATTTGGGACAACGATAAATAAATTTAAATATAGTATTTTGTTATGAAAGATTTTAAAAGTAACTTCAACAGTAATTTAATAAAATGGGTTAGCATCATTTTTTTGTTGATTGTTGCATATAGCTTTATAGATACAGCCAATATATCAAATAAAAAGCTAATTTTTTCTGAATTTATGGACAGGGTGTCAAGTGGAGAAGTTAAAGAAGTAAATATAAAGGGCAGTGATATTGAAGGCAAATTTTCTAACGGAGAATATTTCATTACTTTATCACCAAGGTTTTATCCTCAGCTTATTGATGATTTAAGAGCTCAAAATGTAAAAATCAATATTATTCCCATGGAGTCTGCTATGGGCAACATACTTGGAATGATTTTCTCATGGTTACCAATGATTGTCTTGATAGGTATCTGGATTTATTACTTGAAAAATATGCAGGGGGGTGCAGGCAAGGCAATGGGTTTTGGAAAATCAAAAGCTAAATTAATGCAGGATCAGAGTAAAAAAGTTACATTTGCTGATGTAGCAGGAATTGATGAGGCTAAAGATGAACTGAAAGAGGTGGTTGATTTTTTAAAAAATCCTTTAAAATTTGGCAAACTGGGTGGTAAAATTCCAAAAGGTTGCTTACTTATAGGTTCGCCGGGAACTGGTAAAACATTGCTTGCAAGAGCGGTAGCTGGAGAAGCTGGCGTTCCATTTTTTACTATCTCAGGCTCAGATTTTGTTGAAATGTTTGTTGGTGTTGGAGCAAGTAGGGTGAGAGACATGTTTGCTCAGGCCAAAAAGCATGCACCTTGTATAGTCTTCATTGATGAAATTGATGCTGTTGGCCGCCACAGAGGTTCAGGCCATGGCGGAGGAAATGATGAGCGTGAACAAACTTTGAACCAACTGCTTGTAGAAATGGATGGTTTTGCTGATAATCAAGGTATAATTGTCGTTGCTGCAACCAATAGACCTGATGTTTTAGACTCAGCGTTGCTTAGGCCTGGAAGGTTTGATAGACAAATTAATGTCCCACTTCCCGATATAAAGGGCAGAGAGCAAATATTGCAAGTGCATATTAAAAAGGTACCTGCAGCTCCGGATGTTGATACCAATGTAATTGCTCGTGGTACACCGGGTTTTTCTGGGGCAGATCTTGCTAATTTAATAAATGAGGCAGCACTTGCTGCAGCGCAAGCGAATAGAGATGTGGTTACCATGCAGGAATTAGAGCATGCTAAAGATAAAGTTATGATGGGTACAGAGAGAAAATCGATGGTAATGTCGGAAAAAGAAAAGGAGATTACGGCATATCACGAAGGTGGGCATGCGTTAGTAGGACTATATTTACCTGAATCTGACCCTATTCATAAGGCAACTATAATTCCTAGAGGACGAGCTTTAGGAATGGTTATGCAACTTCCAGAAGGAGATAGGGTATCGCATAGTAAACAATGGCTTGAAACCAAGCTAGCAATTCTAATGGGGGGAAGGGTAGCAGAAGAGGTTATTTTTGGAAAAGAAAAAAGCACCACTGGAGCATCAAATGATATTAAAGTTGCTACAAGTATGGCAAAAAATATGATTACCAAATGGGGATTTAGTGAAAAAATTGGCCCTATAATGGTTGGTGATGATAAAGAGGATGCAACGATGGGATATGGAATGAGCAAATCTCAAGATATCTCAGATAAATTAGCTGAAAGTGTCGATAAAGAAGTTGATAAATTGATAAGAGGTAGTTATAAAATTGCAAAAGATATAATTGTTAAGCATAAAAAGAAGCTTGAAATTTTAGCAAAAGCGCTAATAGAATATGAGACCATTACTGGAGATGAAATAAAAGATTTGATGTCTGGGAAGAAAATACGAAGTAGTAATAAAAAATCAGATAAAGATGATAAAAATCGCCCCACTTCATCTGTACCAAGCAGTGATCCTGATAATTCCTCTGCTGCATTGCAAAATGCTTAGAGCGCTCAACTATTTTTGTGCTCTAAGTTAATTTTTTTACTTTCTGTGTGGAGTAGAGTTAATTGTACTCTTTTTGAACTTTGATACTGTGTTAAAACTCAAATAAAAAATTATGACAGGAAAGAAAAAAGTTTTGATCAAAAAAAGGAATTAATTTTAATAATAGCAAAACAGAGATGAAGGAATTTATGCGTAATAGCAATTATGATAACTATATTATATTTCCCGCTAGATTTTAATTTATCAGAAAAATATTTCAAAATAGGAGTGTGATTTTTGGCAATAACAGCAGGTAAATATAGAACTTTACGTAATTCAGAAAATCTAATTTAGCTAATCTAGCTTTGTGCTCAGACTCAAGGATGCTGTTTAATACACATGAGTCAAGAGAATTAATTAAATTGGTAGGTAGAGTATATAAGGGTAGAGAGAAGTGATATAATATACTTAACTGATTTATTATGACGTTAGAATAATATATAGTTGGAATAGTAAATTATTAAAAATAGAAAAATAGCGATTTTATTAAAGGATTAAACAACAAGATAAAAGTTGCTAAAAGGAAGAGCATAGCTTCTTTAGATTTGTATGATTAGGTGGTTTTAGACCCATTAACTAATGAAGGAGAAGAGTCAATTATATTATAGACTGGGTAAAGTTATAGTATTTAACTTTCTGCAATTGATATAAATCTATCTTTTATAGCTTTTATTTGGTGCGTAAAATCTAATTTATTAACATTTTTTTCCGTAGCTTCAGTTGTTCCTTTAACCTCTATCATGCTACCACTTCTATAAGGGTATACTTTTATACTAGCAAATACAGTACTATTATTTATTTTTACGTTAGTTTTTCCTTCTAATTTCGCAATGTTCCTTAGAGCCAACATTCTATCAAAAGATGCATAAGTAGATTCTGCAGAATATTTACTTAATATAGAAAAATTAAAAATAATCTCAACTGTTTTAAAGAACTCTAATACATCTTCAGAGTTAAACTGTGGTGCTGCCATAGTTAATATTCCTTCTCTATAAACATCTTTCCTTTTAAAAGTTATCATAACAGAGCAGGAGTGTTTATTGTAATTTTCTCTTGTAACGCTTACTATGTACTTAATTCCAGAGCCTGCAGCATAATTGTCTTTACGTTTTTCCAATATATACTCATTTGTGGTATTATTGCGTAAGTAAAATCTTGTAAGCGTTCTGGTATACTCTCTTTCTTGCGTTGTAGTGGGAAATCTTAGCTGCTGTAAAGTATAGTCTAAATTATTCTGACAAATAGAAACTGGAACTACATAAAAAATTGGAGCTAAGTCTACAACGCTTTTCTCTTCTGCCTTATATTGTCCACTAAGATTTATATGCTCTTGACTACAACCAGCAACCAGCAATAATAAAAAATATAATAACGACTTGAAATTCATGAATCCTCTAATGTATATTCCTAGCACACATACTCTATTATTTTTTGATTTTTGTCAACTGCTTGCATATAGTCTAGCCTCTCAAAAGACTTGCTAAACCTCTTAGTTATACGATTTAGTCTGTCTAACATATCCTGCAAATATGAATTGAAGCTTTCAACTAAACAAGTGTACGATTTTGTTCTTAAGTGAACCTTTGCTATTGTATAATGACAATATGCTTCATATTTCTTTGTGTATAGTGGACTGAAAAATCAAGACAAAATTTTTTTCAACAAATTAAAATCTAACGGTAAACATAATATGGTCATTATTGAAGCTATTATGCGTAAACTTTTGCATATGTGTGTTACTATCATTAAAAGTAACGCTTCTTTTAATGATAGTGCTTCAAATTCATGATATTTTTTTGACTTTCAAGACGGTATCAGAACTCATTATAATATCTTTTTTAGGAGTTAAAAAAGTAAAATGAACAGTAGATTTACAGAATGTTTCTTTGAGAAAAAATACAGAAAAAATCACAGCACAAGCAGATATTATAATCAGTATATTAAACACTAACATATACGCGTTTAAGGGATCATATGTTTTTTTTGTAGTGTGATCCAGAAAAAATCCGATTAAAGGTGCGTTAATTGAAATAAATCCAATAATCATTGCATTATTTAAACCTAATCCAACGGCTATAAATCTTTTTTCAACTTGTTCTGCCATTGTGGCAAAGCCAATAATTTGACCACCGGCGCTAACTCCTAAAAGAAAAAAAGCAACCTGTATATATAGTTTGTTTTGCATATACACAATCATCAGAGTTGCTATTAATCCTAATATAGCGCTTAGTTGTATGATTGCTTTTCTGCGCTTTAAAATATCCGATAAAAGCCCTAATAACGGGCATCCTATTGCAAATCCTATCCATGCAATTGTAATAATATAGGAAGATGAGTTAATAGAAATACCTTTTAACTCCAAAAACGTTCTACCTTCATTTTCAGAAAGATACTCAATTGCAAAATATAAACATGTGGAAATTAACGCTATGTACCAGGGCTGTATTTTTGAAAATAATTTTAAAATAGAGGTGGATACTTTTTCTGGTCTATGTAAAATTACATATTTTCCAGTATCCTCCTTATTATTTTCTACAAAAAAGAAAATTAATATTGTTAATATAACACCAAAAATTCCTAAGCATAAAAATACAAAACGCCAATTTATTCCGGTTGATCCTGATATACTATCTAGCGGACCAGCTGCCAACATAGGTCCCAAAGTGCCAATAAATTGTGATAAACCAATAAATGCAGCATTATATTTATGTGGCATCCAATCATGTACTGAAATAAGCAAACAAATAAAACCAAAAGATGCGCCAAATCCCATTAACATTCTGTATACTAATGCAATAACATAACTTTGGGAGTAAGAAAATCCTATAGACGCTATTGTGCAGCAAATAGCAGCAATTAATAATGATTTTTTTAAACCAATATTATCAATAATAATACCTACTGGTATCTGCATAACACCATAAATAAATAAAAAAAGAGTTGTACTAAGTAGAGAAAATTGAAGGGATGTCAAATCTAAGTCATGCATAAGTGAATGTTGATAAGTACCCATTACAGTACGTAAGAAAAATTCATATAGATAAAATAGAGCGCAAATTCCCCAAACAAGAAAACCTTTTATTTTTAATTGATTGTTACACATCTATTTTTAGCCTATATAGCTATCTGGTTGTTTTTTATCCCATTCTTCAATTATTGTTTCTGCCTTGTCATAATCTAAGAAGGAAGCAACTTTAAAAATTGGTAATCCTTCATGAATAAGAGGAGATGTATTAACCCCTACAACAATACCTTTTTTTGGCGCTTTTATTGGGCATATTATGTCTGCACCAAATGGATCACTAATAGTGCCAATAATTTCTTCTTTCTCTATTATTTGACCAAGTGTAGTATTAGTATGTAAAATGCCACTTTTATGTGCAACTATCCAATCTTCATCTCTAGAAAAGATAGGATTAATTTCTTGCACAGTTTCTTTATCTAACATATTAATAGCACTCATAACATTTTTTATACCATTAACGCCAAGATCGATAGCATTTTCATCAAAACGCATAGCCTCTCCAGCCTGATATACAAGCAGAGGGATTTGTAATTCTTCAGTTGTTTGACGTAAATTATTTCCCTTTAAAGTTACATTTGTCACTACAGGTGATCTAAATACTTTTGCTAATTCTTTTGCACGTGCATTATCAAAATTACAATATACCTGAGGCAATATATTATGATTCAATCCACCTGTTTGCAACTCTATGCAATAATTAGCTTTTTTAAAAATTTCGTGTGTTATCAAATGCGCAACTCTCTCCCCATATGAGCCTTGTTCATTACCAGGAAAACAGTTAGATAGATTATCGCCTGCTGGCAAAATAGATGGATAATGAGTTAAAGCATAAACGTTCATTACTGGAATTGCGATTATTGTGCCTGAAATTTGTGATGGAGTTACAGATTTGATAATCCTATTTGCTATTTCCAAGCCATTCAGCTCTATCCCTTTTAGTACAGAATATATAACTAAGCACGGCCCTTTTTTTTCTCCATGAATTACTTTAATAGGCATATATAAGGGAGAGCAAGAATATTGCTCTGGCATTGGCAATGCTAGATTAGCTACCTCACCAGGATGCACATTTACATCACACATTGTTATTTTTTTATTGTTCATATAGATTACTCGCTACAATTAAATTATCGCAAAAAAAAATTCCTTAATGATTTATCGCACAATATCAAATATTCACCTACTTTTCAATACATGCGATGTGATAAAAGCATCTAAACTCTCATTAGAAATGCATCTTTTACAATTTTTTGAATTTTTGTAAAAGTTCAAACACATAATGGACTTAAGGTATGTCAAACATTTGGAGAAGAGTTTTATGTTAGAAACGATCGACTTGTTGATTCTGTTAGTAGTTTAAATGCTGAGCTATAATATGCTACTGCTAAATATAATTCTTATAAATCACATAAATCTATAGATTTCCTTACTCCTTTGAGTATATTGAGAACTATAATGACCTTGTTCATTAGGTCCAATATAGTATGAACTTGCACAATTTTTAAAACCAATTTTAGGTCAAAGTCATAAATAAAATGATTAATACTCAAGTTATTCTCAAAATATGAAAATAGCTTTTATTTCTTTTATTATTAACTTTATTTTTGATAATAAAAAAATCAGTTTCATTGCATAGAAATTTTTCTATTAATAATTTTAACCCTTTTTCAGTTTCAACTAAGTCTGTGTTTAATACTTGTTTCTCAACATTTTCTAATTTTCCACTAATATCAAAATACTCTAAATCAACATTAAAAATATTATTAATATTTATATCAAATCCATTGTTGATAAATATATATTTTTCAATAGGTAGTTGAGGATATAATCCTTTAGCAACCTCATTTGCATTAGGAATATATCCAGATTTGAAATCAATAATTCTAGCTATATTCTCTTGTTGCAAAACTTCAATTCTATCTGCTATACAGAAAAGTTCTATATTGCGAAATTTAAATTGTAAGTTGAATCTCCCAACCTTTTCATTAAAATAATTAAATTCATCTGTATAATAAAAATTTTTATATATAGTGTTAGCTATATTGCCTAAACGCAAAAACCAAAATTTTGATATTTTATATGGTATATGTTTATACTCTGTATATTCCTTAAATTTTATGGAAAAATAATTATTAAATTCTTCTGAATTTCCATGATCCTCTGATAGGGCTTTTGGTATTAGATTATGAAGTAATATTCCAAATTCCTTTTTTTCAGCCTCTCTAGCAATTTTTTCTAATGGGCTCACTTTCAATATATATTTTACATAATATACATATGGATTAGATATTAGTTTTTCTACACCAGTAACTGAAATTTTCTTAGGCCTTTGATCAATTTTAACTTTCGCATACCCAATATCAGTATTTTTTTCAATAGGTGATTTATAAATATTTTGAAGTAATTTTTTATATTTTTCTGTAAAAATTATTGATTTTTCATTTAAATTTTTAATTGCTAATAATTTTTCCAGCCACCTACAAATCTGATTTTTTGTATTAGTGGATTCGGAGCAACTCAGTACTAAGTCATTATTAAAAAAGGAGCTGATAAAATCATACTCCATGAACTGCATTTCAGAATCTATTGATTTTAAGTTATTTATTTGTCTAAACCCTGCGCTAAAATAATTTTGATCAAAATTTGAATCTGGGAAAATACCTTCATTTAATCCTGCAAAAAAAATTGTGTCATATTGAATATTTCTAGTTTCAAAGGTTTGTAATATAATTACAGATTTTAAATTTTCAAAATTATTAGATATCTTATTAGAGGTTAAAATTTTATCAATGATTTTAATGTATTGATCAAAATCAAGACTATTTTCACTTTTAAAAGGTTCTAACTTTTTCTTAACCAATGATAATAATTCATCAAATTCAGCGTCATCTGAATCATTTTTAAGGAAATTAAATAGTTCTAAGTGAATTTTAAAATATTCCTGAATAGTTAAAGTAGAATTTTTTAACAATACTTTTTTTTCTGAAAATTCACCCTCTATTTCCTGCAAAGTGTAAAATTCCTTTTTTTCTGAATTATTTAAATCAATAAGGTAATCAGAAATTTTATATCTGTAAAAAAATTTTCTTAAAAATTTTAATTCAAAAGTATTAATTAATTTATTATCTATTTTACAATAATTAGATTTTAAAATATCAAGCAATAATAAATAATCATTTTTTTTTGTATTTAAATATAGCGCTATTAGTAAAAAAAAGTGTGAATGCGTGGATTTATTAGGTACATTACTCACCAAATTCTCTGTATTAATATTCCAAAACTTTAAAGAATTTTCAATTTTTTTTGCAAGTTCATAAGATTTTGTCTGTATTACTATAGTATTCTTGCCCATTTCTAATTTTTCCCTAATTACAAGAGTAATCATTTTGGCTTCTTCAGTTAGATTTTTCCCACGAAGAATGTTTACGTTAGTAAAAAAATCTTGATCAAATTTTTCATCAATATTATTCAATATAATAGACGGTACAAAATAATCTATGGGCTTTGATTTAGAAATATTACGAACTGAATCAGTAGAAATTTTATTTCTATTTAAAAAATTATGGATGTGTTTTTGATATAAATTTTTAATACCTAGGCTTTTATCAAAGCCCCTGATAAAAATGTAAGCATTTTTATACTTAATTAAATTATCAACCAAGTGCTTTACATAATTTGTTTCCGTTTGTGGCAAAACAATGAAAATGCAGCGTTCCCCTTTATGATCCCAATTTTTAACAATTTCTTCAGTGGCGTAGTTTAAAGAATTTACTTTTAAAATTGTATTTTTGATTCTTAAATAAGCTTCTAATTCCTTAATAACTTCAAAAAACAATTTTTCTACTTTTGTATTTGGAATCATTTCCTTTTGGTTATATTGATAATAATAATACTCATCAATGCTTTTAGAGAGTTTATGGAAATCTATAGAATTTATAAATTTTAAATCAATATCATGATGAGTGTTTTGCTTTTTAATTATTTGTAAAATTAGTAATATTAAAATATACGTTTGATCATTTTTTAGAATTTGCTTCTTCAGTAAATCAATTCTAGCACCATAAATATCTTTGCAAAATTTATCAAATTCTAATATATTTTCATCTATAGCAGTGAAAGCAAGTACTTGAGGAAATAATACTTTGTTATTAAATAGTAATAATTTTTTTAGAAAAATATTTTGTATTCTTTTGTGAGGAAGAAGTATGAGATTATTTTGAGGATTCTGAAAATTGTTTGAAATATTTAAAGTTTTTTTAATGAATTGTTCTAAAAAATTATCACTAAACGGAATATTAAATATTTTCCCCATGTTGTGGCTTATAATTTTTCTCCTGATTTTAAATATACATGTCCTAACGTAATAATCTTAACAAATTTAGGTAAGTTTATCACCCAAAAACCATCCTTATCTTCATCTATAATTTCCACTGGAATAAATTCTACTATATTCTTATCATTTATTATTTTTATTCCAGTAAATCCATTCGTATCAATGCTAAGGGTAGATTGAGCAATTTTATGAGCTTCAAAATCGCCTACATAAACAAAAACTTTTATTAACTGACCACTTTTCAGCGTATTATTGAAATTTTCTGTAATAATTTCGGCTTCATAGGTTTTTGTTAGTTCATTTGCTATTTCACTTAGTGAAGATATTTTTGGAACAGAGACTTTTTGACCATTGATGGAAACATAAGCACCAATGCTATTTTTAATTTGATCAAATTGCTGATAAGGTGTGTCAAATTTTATTTGTATCATCTGATTAGATATGAACTTGCCAACTTTAGAATTTATAGGAAGATAACTGCTTTTTTTGACATCTATTTTATTTATTATACCGTCATAAGGAGCTCTAATAGTTGTATTATCAAAGCTCAACCAAGCTTGTTTCAATTGAGCTTTTGCCAGATAAAACTGAGCTTTTGCGTCAGCAATATTGGACTCGGATCCCAGTCCTTTCTTTGAAAGTTTTAGTGCAGCTTCATACAAAACTTCCTTGCTAACTAAATTTTCTTTTGCTGAGTTTAATTTATCAAGATAATCTTTTTTTTCTAAATCGATAATAGGGTCATTTTTTGCTAATTGCTGGCCTTCGTTCACAAAAATATTTACTACCCTTCCATCGACTTCATTGATCAAGTCGATTTGATTTTTTGCTTCAACAGTTCCTGTGAAAATTAAAAATTTAGCTTTATCCACCGCTATTGAATCGACAATTTTATAATTTGCATGTTTATTATCCTTATCAACTTTTGCTGCAGATTCTTTTCCAGAAAACGCTCCACTCAACATCCATATAACTACGATCATAAAAAACATTACAACCACTTTAAGGCTTGTTGAAGATTTTTTAAATATATTGCTTAGCATGTATACACATATTTATTCATTATTTTAGGTGAATATACATTACCTTTCTTTAATCCCTTTGTAAACTTGTCTTGGTCTTCCGATCTTCATTTGAGGATCCTCTATCATTTCTTTCCATTGAGAAACCCACCCAGCTGTCCTAGCTATAGCAAAGAATACAGTAAACATTTGCGTAGGGATACCAAGCGCTCTATAAATGATTCCAGAATAAAAATCTACATTTGGAAATAATTTCTTTTCTTTAAAATAATCATCTTTTAGAGCAATGCTTTCAAGTTCGGTAGCTATATTAAGCAATTTATCACCTTTAATGTTCAAATCAGACAATACCTCATGACAATATCTTTTTAGAACACTGGCTCTTGGATCATAATTTTTATAAACTCTATGACCAAAACCCATAAGCCTGAAAGAATCATTTTTATCCTTTGCTTTATTAATGTATTTAGGAATATTTTCTGGCTCACCAATCTCTTCTAACATTTTAATTACTGCTTCATTAGCACCTCCATGAGCAGGGCCCCAAAGTGAAGCAATTCCTGCGCTTACAACTGCAAATGGATTGGCTCCTGATGAACCAGCTAATCTTACTGTTGAAGTTGAGGCATTTTGCTCATGATCTGCATGAAGAATTAAAAGTTTATCTAGCGCCCTAGCAACAACATTATTTACTTTATATTCTTCGGTAGGAACCCCAAACATCATTTTTAGTAAATTTGAACTAAAATCTAATTTATTGTCTGGATAAACAAATGGTAACCCTACAGAATATCTATACGCCATAGCAGCAAGTGTAGGGATTTTTGCAATTATTTTAAGAATAGTTGCATCTCTTTGTTTTTCATCTTTAATATTTAGGCTTTCATGGTAAAAAGCTGATAATGAACTTACCGTACCCACCATTATGGCCATAGGATGAGAATGCCTTGGAAAGCCTCTGAAGAAAAATTGCAACTGTTCATGTACCATAGTATGATGTTTTATAGAATTTATAAAGGTGCTTTTTTCTATTTGGCTTGGCAACTCTCCATATAAAAGCAAGTAGCAAACATCCATAAAGTCATTTTTTTCAGCTAATTCAGTGATATTATATCCTCTATGTTGTAATACACCATTTTCTCCATCAATATACGTTATTGATGAATCGCAAGAAGCAGTAGACATAAAGCCTGGATCATAAGTAAAATAGCCAGTACTTTTATATAAATTTCTAACATCTATTGCTGAGGGACCTTTTGTTCCTTCAATGATTGGTAATTCTATCTCTTGTTTTATATTTGGCAATTTTATAAGAGCCTTATTTTGATCATTCATTTTAAACTACTTTATGGTAAAGGCATTAATCGATGGTATACTCGTAATATTACTTTTTCAATATCTATTTTAGGATTTTAGCCAAGATAATCTAATACTTTTTTGAGATTCGATAAATCCATTTTTGCAAATATGGAATCATCTCCATGCTTTATAAGAAATCTACGTTTACTTTGATCATAGCTTTTTATGTAGTGAAAATCTTGATTGGACAAATTAAATATATATTTAAAATCCTTATCTAGCATTCTATTAGATAAATATAATTGAGAAGCAAAATATGGCATAACCTCTGATAAATTATTATGAATATTTTTATCATCTATGTTTTCCTGGGTTAAGAGAATCATAGCATTATTGTTAGTTAGTTTTTCTAACCAACCCAAAATTTGATTTTGAAACGCAGCTGCTTCAAATATGCTGTGTGAGTGGTTAACAACAATAATGGTTTTCTCTCCTGTCAAAAATTTTGGCAATTTAGCTAATAATAAACCTAAAAAAGGGTTGAATAGCTCCGATGTATCAGCAATTGCAGCAAAATCTATACCTAGATATTTTTCATTATTAAAAATTGTTGTCTCATCTTTTTTGAAAAATTTATCAAAAAAATCAGATTGAAAAAATTTTTTGTAATTAGTTTTTAGCGTTATATCATTAGAGGAGTCGATGAAATTTTCCAATAATTTTATCTTTTCATCATAATTCTTAATATCAATTAGCTCTTTTGCTAAATTAGTAAATTTTGCAATATAGTTTTTATTATTTGATCTATGTATATCATTATGGGCGCAAATTTTAAGCAATAAGTCAGCAAACCAATTAACTTTTCCATCATAATTATCGATATTCAATAAATCAATTTGAATTGGAGATTCTTTATCCTTTTCTAATTTTATTGTATGACCATTTATTGATTTTAGAAATTTATCACTTCTGCCTTCTAGATCAATATATATGATCTTTATATCAAGTTTTAATGATTGCGCTAATAAGAAATGAGTTAACGTTGTCTTACCTGTTCCTTTGGGGCCTACGATAATCGTATTTCCATTATTTTTATAATGGAAATTAAAATGATAATATCCCTCCTTAAGAGTTTTTAATATTGTAACCGTATCTCCCCAAATACTACCATTATAATTACCCATACTTTTTGAATGAATATTACTAAAAGCAGCCATAAAAGAGGTGGGCAAATAAAAGGATCTATTGCTATAAAAAGTGTTGCCCGGCAGATTGAAATAAAAAACTGATTGCAGATTAAAGTCTTCCCTAATTACTTTAATTCCTAAATTATTAAATTGCTCAGAAATTGTTTCTATTTTTTCTTGTAGCAAATTTAAATTATCATAGTGAAATGTAATGTTAATTTGCGATGAACAAAAATCATTTATCCCTCCCTTATCTGCATTAAGCATTTCGTCTATGTATAAATCTTTCGACATTTCCAAGCTTCTAACACTTTTCAAAGCTTTTTTATAATTCTCAACATCTTTTATAGCTTTTTTACTAGATACTAGGGTAATTAACTCAGAGATAATAAATTGCGAATGACATTGAGTAATGGGCTCTAAAAATTCCGCCGCTAATGAATTTTTCAATTCAAGTGAATAAACAGCTGCAATTTTTTTTTGATTTACTACTATTACACAAAACACTAAAATCTGTACTTATATTGAAATCTGCTAATAATTCCGAAAAATCACACTGTTCTATTTTAATTTTTTTATTTTTAAAGTGAGTTAAATAATAATAAAAAGATAATGGCTCTGAATAAAAAGCATCTTCTTCTTTTATTACCGCAAGGATCTTTGACGAAAATATTTTTAGGTCATCTCTTATACTCTTTGTAATATTATCTAAAATATTAATAGATTTTTCTAGGTGCGACTTATACTTATGTTTTAAAGTATAAGAAACTATGGAGGATAAGAAATCTGCAATATTAAAAAGCTTTAACTTAGGCCCTTTTTTTACCAAAGTGATATACAGCGTATTAACAAGTTGTCGATCCCAATCATTCTGAGTACACCACTCATTCTCAACAAGAGTTACTATTGAATCTGATCCTTGATAAGGAGTGGGCATTATGTTTTTATAATCCCTGATAATATGTATATACACTGCTACGCTTGAATCTTTTAGGTGATTTGCAATTGCTGATCTTACATCATCTCTTAAAACTCTTTGTTGCTCATCAGAATTTTTATCAATGAACCCTTGAATCTCTATGGTCTGAACTAAATCTGCATTTTTAGTTAAAAGGGTTGTATCGTTATAATGAGAAGCAATTGGAATAAAATCTGCTACCTTTTGATTAAAAGTATTTATTGTCTCTTTGCTTTTTATTTCCACTTTAATCAATATTCAGTCGTTTATAAGTTTATTTATTTCATAGATAAATGCATATTTCAATTATATAAATAATTAAGTTCGTAAATTTGGATCTGTTACATCTTTAAATTTAAAATACTTACTACTTAGCGAAACTATAATCTGACTATTGCTTCACCTTCAGATGCTTATATGACAGCTGATTTTGCATGTTTAACACCCTCTTTATTTAACAATGCTTGGTAATGTATTTTATTCAGCTTGTGTTTTTAGTAAAAATATGGTTCAATTCAACTTGCTAACTTGGCTGTATATAAAGGAGGGATGGCCGAGTGGACAAAGGCAGCAGACTGTAAATCTGCCCGCATTTGCGTACGCAGGTTCGAATCCTGCTCCCTCCACCATATATTGCAACCAACGCAATTAATAGCGTCAAATTCAACAGGGGGATTGTAAAAAAGGCGAATTAAGTGAAGTTTAAGCCCTCTCTTACTGTAAAATGAACATTATCATTAGTAAAAAAATGAGGAACATATTTGCTATGGATATCGAAATACATGCTAGTAGGTTACACATTTGCAAAGCTAAATCTATTTGAAGTGAAGCGCCTCAAGTAATAACTACAATAAAATTTTATTGTAAAATCATATAATTCTAGGCAAAAGATTTATTTTTTCTACCACTATATGTTTAATTGTTGCTAAAATATGAAGGGAAATTACACCTATCAAGATATAAGCACTATATATGTGTATAGAATGAAATAGATTCGCTATATCAGAATTTATGCTAAATATCGAAAAAATTTTAAAATTAAATACTTTAACCGAATAGCCCTTTAAATCTGACATCAAATATCCACTTACCCCCATTGTTATGGTCAATAAATACATTAAAAAATACACTGTCTTAGATAATTTGATTTCTATAAGATTAAATCCTGATGGTAAAGTTGGTATTTTAGAGAGCAATTTTGTTATGATTCTTAGTAGTGTTAGAAACAGTATAATCATGCCAAATGATTTATGTAGAGCATATAAATCATATTTATATGCGCTATTAAAATTAGCCATGTATACTCCCACACCAAGTAAAGCAATGATTAAAATTGCTGATACCCAATGAAAACCTCTCATTAGTATATTATATTTTTTTTGCACCATTCAAAAAATAAATTTACATCAGTTATAAGTAGACTTGTTAAAGCCTACGTCCTTATCAGTAAGTATACGCATATTTTATATAAGGTGTCATTTATTAAATATTATTTTTATAATGGAAGTTTTATAAAAATTTTCACAAAACATGTGCAAAATATACTGGTTAAAATTAAACTTATATGTTGCTTAGATTGCTGTATCTGAATATTCTCTTTGCCTTTCTCTGCTCTTCACATTCTCCTCTTCCTATATTCCTTCTTTGCATGAACCATGTCATCAAATCTCCTCTTTTCTTAAGATCTTTGTAATATGTTCCCTTATTTATTATATTTACATCATTTTTTAATTTTATATACGGCTTTCTATACTTAACTGGACAGTGCCTATCACACTAATCAAAATAACAAATTTAGAGTTATTAATATTTGTAAATTTTGTGTATTTATTTTTTTGATTTTTTAATAATGCATTTTATTTATACGGAGCCTATGCTAACTACTTCTTATAAGCATATTTAAGTCCCCATATTTAGTCATTATTTGTTTTCAAACATTTGTTAATTGCAATAGAAGAAATTCCTCTTATAATTTTTAAAGTATTTTTTGGCTCATTAAGATTACTGAGCTTAAGCAAATTATTAGATTCATTTTTATCTTTTTTAACCCCAAGACCTTTGAGATAAAGTCCCGCAAGTTTCTTTTGTGCTTTTGCAAAATTTTTATCCGCAGATAGCTTGTAAAATTTTACTGCAAGATAATAATTCTGCTTAACATCTTGACCTTCTTCATATAGTTTTCCAAGATTATATTCGGCAAGTGAAGAATTTTGTTGAGCTGCAAGAGTTAAATATTTTATAGTTTTATTTATATCTTTAGCATAAACAATGCCTTTCTTATAGAGCATTGCCAAATGAATTAAGCCATCAACATCATTTTTATTTGCTAAAATCTTAGTAAGTTCAGCTGATTTTTTATAATTCTTATCAATTCCAAGGCCCAAATAATATAATTCACCAAGATTATATTGAGCATCTATATGACCTTTATCTGCTGCTAATTTAAAATATTTAAACGACCGTTTGTAATTTTGTTCCGTCCCAATCCCATAAAAATAATACACACCAAGATTATACGCAGCCTCGACACAGACTCCATCTTCTAAGAAATTAGCTTCAGTTAATTTCTTTACCCCTTTATCATTCGCAAATAAAGTCAACGAACCCATATATAAAAAAGATAAAATAATAATTAATTTATGGAAGTTTCTCATGTTTTTGAACCTTTTTTATAGAAGTGGATGAATTAAACTAAGAATCACAACCCTAATTTACTATTGAATTTAATAATATTATAAAGTTCTAGTGATGTCAAAAATTTTAAAATCTTTCTAGGTATAGAATTTATTATTTTAGTTTTGGCATGATATTTTAGCAGAAAATTTGAATTTTCGATGCCAAATTTACATCTGACCTTTCAATAATAATGTTTGAGTTGTATTTTTTGCTTTTTTATCATACTTTTCGCCTGAAATCATGTAGGATATTTCGCTTTCAATCTCATGTTTTTGAAGATATCTAGCATTTAGCACTGTCTTATTAGATTCAAATTCCTTTGTCACCTTAAAAATATTGTCAGATATAGCTGCAATTTGAGGCTGATGTGTAATTAATATCACTTGCATGTTTTTCGATAATTCTTTTAAATTAATACCAATCATTTTTGCTGTTTTACCGCCAGTGCCTGAATCTATTTCATCAAAAATTATTGTTTTATTATCATAATGACTACTTGAAACCAATTTTAAGGCTAGCATTATCCTAGAAATTTCGCCACCTGAAGCAATTTTATCAATGCTTTCGAAATTTTGCTCAGGATTTGTCTTTATTAATATCTGCACAATATCAATTCCTTTGGGAGTTATTAATTCTGTAGTTACAATATCAATTTTTAAATCTAGCTGCTCCATATTTAAATTTTTAGTAATGGCTATCAGTTTTTCTCGAAGTTTTTGTGATGCTTGCTTCCTCATATCGCTCAATTCTTTAGCATATTTAAAATAATCTTTCTTTAAATTTGCAATATTTTTTTCAGCTTGTTCAAGATTAAAAGTCTCATCTTCTAAAGCTTGCAATCTTGTTTTAGATAGCTCTATAATGCTGTAAAATTGCGATGAATCAGCTTTATACTTTTTTTCAGCCTCCTTTATTTTAAAATATCTGCCCTCGATTTCTTCTATATTTTCAGTATCATCAATTAAATTTTGACTTATTGTAATTAGCTCATTATTAAAGGTTTCCAACTCTAAAATAATCGACTCTAAATTTTTATTATAAGGAATAAACACATTGGCATATTTATTTAATTGCTTATGTATCAACCATAATTCTGATATTATATTGCTATCGCCTGCAATTAATTTTTTTGAAATTAACTGACTTATGTCCAAAATTTTTGAGGATTCCAGCAAATTTTTTCTTTTGATGGAAAGTTCTTCTGACTCATTTTCTGAAATATTTAATTCTTCCAGTTCTTTTATCTTATTTAAAAGATAGGCTTTTTCATATTCATTTTTTTGAATATTATTTTGTAATTCATCAAACTCTTTTTTTAAAAGTAGAATTTTTTGATAGATATTTTTTATATTATTTAATTTACTTGAGGAATTAATGTAATTATCAAGTATTTCAACATGAGAGCCTGAATCTAACAATTTGACTTGATTATGCTGAGAGCATATTTCACATAAATGCTTTTCAAGAGCCTTAATGTTATCAATAGTCGTCGGTTGATCATTAATAAAAATCTTATTTTTACTATCAAAACTGATAACCTTCCTAATGATTAGCGTTTTTTCATTATTATTTAGGAATCCTTTTTCAAAGAGGTAACTAATAACATATTCATCATTAGAAATATCAAATTCAACAGTGATAGAGGTTGTTTTAGACTGATCCTTGACAACACTAGAGCTAGCCTTTTTTGCAAATATAGAAAGCAAAGCTTTTAATATAATAGACTTCCCCGCTCCAGTCTCTCCCACTATGCTTGTTAATCCTTTTTTAAAATTGATTTCTAAAAAATCTATAAGTATAAAGTTTTTAATGTAGAGGCTAATTAACATAGGTTAAATAATAATCACTTCAGGCCATTCTATCGAAATAAAGATAAAATTACAAATTTAATGGCTAGTTATTTTTTGTTACCCATAACCTCATCAACTTCTTTTTTAAGTTGAGTAACACTATTTTTTATATCATCTAATTGATTAGTGGCCCCACTTGTTTTAGCAGTATCTGAATCTTTTTTCGTTTTAGAATTGCCACCTAGAACTTGATCTTTCATAGAGTTTATACTTGCTGATATATTTGAAAGATTCAGGGTTTTTAAATCTGGTATTTTTAAACTAAAATTCCCATGGCTAGCAATACTTAGGAAGGAGTAAAGAATACCTAAAATAATTAATGTCCTTATTCTCAAAAAAGCTAAAAATAAACTAAGCATGACTTAACATAAGCATAAAAATATTATATATTTTGAGAATAAACAAAATAATTGTGTTTAACAATAGCTAAATTATTTATTTAAACAAATGAAAAACAATAATGTAATACTATCTTTAGTTTTGGAGCCCGACCCATTACTACATAAAAAATCTGAATTAGTAACCGAAGTTAACTCTGAAATTATAGAATTTTCTAAAAAGCTTATCGCTACAATGAAATACCATAAAGGGCTTGGTCTTGCTGCAGTTCAAGTTGGTGTGCTTAAAAAAATCATCGCAGTAGATATAATTAATACAGGAAGAGAAGGTGATGTATCATTAAATTTAGAAGAAGGGCCTAGAATCTTAATTAATCCTGAAATTATAGAGAAATCAAGTGATAAAAAGACTTATGCCGAGGGATGTCTTTCTTTTGGCAATATCTTTCCAGAAGTAGAAAGATATAATAAGATAAAAGTTAAATATCTAGATTTAGATGGTAAGGAAAATTTATTAGAAGTTTCTGATAATATAATTTCATCATGCTTGCAGCATGAAATTGACCATACAAATGGTATAGTGTTTTTGGATAAGTTATCCCGGATAAAAAAAGAATTTATGATGAAAAAATACTTAAAATGGCGAAAGAATAATTCAGAATCTTAATTTTGTTCATAGTTAAAAATAACGTGATCATGATTAAGTTTATTGTTGAACCATGTGAATTGTCTTTTAGCGTAATTTCTGGTATTTTTTTGGATAATAATAACCATATCATCAAAGCTTATACTTCCTAAGATGTAGTCATGCAAAACAGATAAACCTATGATTTTCGGTAGCTTATCTGCATCATATTTTTTGATAATTTTCTCTATTTCTTGCTCTACTCCAAGCTCAATCATTTTTAAAAATCTACTATTTATATTGTCATATAAAGTAGTGCGACTAGGGCAGATATAGATATTTATGAAATCATCTCTATTATAAAACTTATCATTACACTCTTGCCATTTTATAATTGATTTGCCCGTTGATATTATTACCTCTAGACCTCTTAAAATTCTAATCCTATCATTGACACTTAATTTTTTAGCCAAATCGGCATCGTATTTTACTAAAATATCATGCAGCTCTACATTGCTTGTCTCTCTAGTTAGATCCTCTATCTTCTGCTTTATAGTTTTTGTGATTTCGGGTATTTTTGCGATACCATTAATCAAACTAGATAAGTACATGCCAGTGCCTCCTACTAATATAGGGTGCAAATTTTGCTTTCGTATATCATCAATTTCCTTTACAACAAGATTTAGCCATTGATGTACGGAAAAAGCACTTATCGGATTTATAATGCCATAAAGTCTGTGAGAAATTATACTTTGCTCTTCATAACTTGGTTGCGATGTTAAAATAGGAATTTCGCTATAAACTTGCATTGAATCAGCATTAATCACAACTCCTCCTATTTTCTTGGCCAGTGTAATCGCAAATTTTGTCTTAGACGAAGCCGTTGGACCGTACACACAAATTATCTTACCTTTAGCGGGAGTTATCTTAAACATTTATATCAATTCTAGCATTTTTGTTTCATTTGCAGCACTCGAAACTTTAATCTCTTTCCATTTTAATTTTGCAATACTATCTACGCATCTATCACTTATACAAATTACAACTTTATTTCTTGTATACAAATTATACTTTAGAGCTAAATCAGCAAATATTTTAGCTGTCCTAGGTGAGTAAAGCATAACTATTTCAACGACGTCATTTATTTGCCTAATTTCATTCTTTGTTAGCTCCATTATTGCATCTGAATTATATACCACCTTAGAAGTAATATTGTAAGACTTGCTTTTTAAACTACTTTCCAAATCATAGGATAAATGATTTCCAGAAATATATAATATATTTGAAGAAACGAGGGTTTTTTTGCATATGCTATTAATTAAATCGCTAACATTTTCCCCACTAAATAATATTTTTTTGCAATTCTTCTGTAGGAGTATCTCTTTTGTTTTCTCTCCAACCACTAAAATTGATTTATCCTTCATCCATAGATTATTTTCAAATGTGGTAATTGCATTTTGGCTTGTTAAAATTATATAGTTGTAATTATTATCTTCGATTTTCACAGCAAGATAGTTTATTTTAATAAATGGAATTATAACCGATTTTTTGCCTAATTTGCTAATCCTGCTCTGAGAATGAATTGCAAGGTTATAGGGTCTTGTTATCAATATATTCATGATGCTTGTTTTTTTAATAATACATAAAAAGCTCCATTACCACCATGCTTCTGATGAGCATAATTAACATATAAAAAATTATCTTTCACCTCCCATGCTTGAATCCAACCAAAAAAACTTTCCTTAATCGTGGAAGATTTATTAGGTGAATTAAGACCCTTTCCAGTTATAATTAGAAGCATTCTATTCTTTTTTTGATATGAATCATTTAAGAAATCCATCAATATATTGTACGCTTCATCTATTAAGTATCCATGTAAGTCTAGCTTTGCATCTATTTTATATTCTCCTTTGGAAATGCTTTTATGCATGCCACTATTCATTCTACTTGAATCACCCAATTTTAAAATGTTATTCGGTAATTGATCTTTATTTATAGATATAATTGGCTTTGCAATATTATTTACTTTTCTATTCTCAACTTTAGATAAATTATTATTGAACTCAGTGATAGTAACTTTTTCCTGACTCTTAAGTTTTTTTACATCTTTAATTTCATCTTTCCATGCAACTAGTTCATCAATACTTAAAATATATTTTTCATTATCCATTTTTATATATTTATAATTTTATATAATGTATGTTCAGATCTACAGTATAGCTAATTTTTATTCATGATACAAAGTCTTCATATAGGATGTTTATACGATAAAAAATCTGAAAGATCACGCAAAGCATTTGAAGTATTAAATAAAGAGTACAATTTAAACGAAATTGATCTTCAAGAAATTGAAAATTATGATGTTATTATAACTCTGGGGGGGGATGGAGAAATGCTAAGAGCGCTTCACGCCACAAAAAATCTCGATATACCAATATATGGAATGAACAGAGGATCTATAGGTTTTTTATTGAATAAATATAATGTAAACAATCTCATAAATAGAATCAAGCATTCTCAAAATATAAAACTCTATCCCCTTAAAATGATTGTTACCACTAAGGACGACAAAATTATAGAAGCACATGCTTTCAATGAAGTGTCTTTGCTTAGAGAAACCAATCAGATTGCTAAAATAAAAATTATTATTGATGGTGTAGTAAGAATGGATTCCTTATATGCAGACGGAGTTATAGTTGCAACTCC
>CAJQNX010000011.1 GCA_905479795.1 uncultured Candidatus Midichloriaceae bacterium
TTTTACTTTTCCGCCATTCAACAATATCATTGCGTATTTTCTCAAGTGTAATTTTTTGCATAGTAACTTGCCTTTTTTATTTAAGGTCAAATTTACCATTTATCCACATGATCTGTCACGCAGGCTTACCGGAAGGACACAGTAAACTTGTATAAAACTATACCTCCACTTCCACTAGCTTTGGAATCCCTTCACATAGATTAAATGATATTATCGCATCATTATAATAAGAATTTTGAAAAATATTAACGCTGAAATCAGTTAGTTTTTTATCTTCTGGATTGCATTCATTACCTGTAGAAACATAAGCATTTACCGTAGTTTCTTCTTCTATTATATATTTTTTACATTGTTTAAGTGAATCAAAATCTCTTGGAGAAGTAATATTGATTGAGTCATATTCAAATATTTCTTTACAATCAATGATCTTTGCAGATTTTTCTACAACTAATTTACTAGCAAACGTAATAGCTATACCAGCTTTTTTAAGATACTTCCCACCTATATTAATAGCTTTTATATAACCAACAGCTTCTAAAGTTGCAAGCCCCATCACACCTGCCCAAACATAATCTGATACTGTATTATTAAACAAGTTGCATATATGATAATGTATATTATGCATTACTTTAGAATGGTTTTGCAAGTTATCTACTGCACCTGAATAATCACTTTCTTTATAGTAATTTAAAAATTCCTCTCTATTTAAAATAAATGCATAATCCAATGGAGTTAATTGAAAAATTTGATCTTGGTACATATTTAATCCATCTTTACATTTTACTAACCCTTGCAATGCTTTAAATACATTTTTACTTTCAAATATTATAGATAATTGTAGGAAATTAAAATTCATACTATAATCGTTGCAATTAACAGTTCCTTTATTAATTTCCGCTGTACTTCCTTTATAGTCATCTTCTTTAATCAGATTAACTGCTTTTAGGTAATGAGATTTTTCTAAATTATCAAGTATCAGTTTGCAATGATTACCATCTTTCGGAATTATATTCATAAATTCCTCTAATAATTCTGCATTTGGTATAGAAAATTCAAATTCCTTGCCATTTTTTTTCACTGAGTATGCAAAAAATTCCTCATTATCAATATCTGAATACCAATCATACTTAAATAACGAGATTTGATTATCAAATTTTAATTTGAAAGTTTTTTTGGCTGATAATTCTAAAAATTTTTGACTCAACGCACTGTTTAAACACTTTTCTCTAGTAAATAGGCGCTGCAAAATTGTACTGGCACCACTTTTTGTCCAATAATTTTGCGGAACAAGATCATTATTAGAATATGCGGTATTGAGATATTTCATCACAGCCCATGGAGTATACGCATGAATGTATGTATTTACTCCCACAGGGATATAATACCCATCGTACCAATCTGTTATTGTATCAAAAACTTTTTCTTTATTTTCAAAAGGAAATTTGCTTACCAGTTCCTTCACTTCATCTGATGAAAAGCCAAAATTTTTACTAAATTTAATATCGGAAATTCCATATGGTGATACATTATTGCAACCAGAGCCTGCTTCTTTATAAATTGTATCAAATATACCTGTTAATATTATCTTTTCTGAATCTGGATTGGTCTTAGCTAAAGGCGAACAAAGTGTTTGAGAAATAAGTTTTGATATTTCAACCACCAACTTATTTTGCTCTGGATTTTGCTTTTTTCCTAAATTTTCTTCTAAAAATGCATTGATTGGTTTGTCGTATTCATCAACTAAAATATAGACTTTTTCTCCATGATGTTTGTGCAATAACTCACTTAAAAACCTTATACTGCCTTCTAATGTAATTCCCTGATAATCGATATTTATATGTTTTTGAAAATCTGCCCTCTCATCTTCATATAATTTATCACTATCCAAAATATATCTAAAATCCTTATATAAAGATTTTATCATATTCTTGAGCTTATCTCTTATTTCCTCAATTGCATCACCTGTTATCTCTTTTAAGCTTATGAATATCACTGGGTGTTTTCCTTGATATTTCATGTAATAGCCTTTATCTGCTTTTGATATAGCTAATTTATAATTTAAAAATATATCTTTATTACAAACTAATTTTTCACTATTCCAAAAAGGCAATGACCAAGTCCACGGATAGAAAAGAGAGTAATTATCCTCTGCCTGGTCTACTTTTTTACACTCTTTATTTTCTGGTTCAAGGAATGTTTTTAACATATCCAAATTTAGGGTTTTACCCCATCTTCTAGGATAAGTAATCAGCATAGCTTTTTCACTGCTATCTAGTACTTCTTTTATAAACAAAGTTTTATCAACATAGACATCATACTGAGTAACCATCTCTTTAAAGTTATCAGTACCTAAGGCAATTTTTAGTGGCTGATTTTTATTTTCAGGATAAGTCATAACACACACGCCAAGTAAAAATTTATAACTTATATACCATATTTTTACTTAATTTATACTTTTTATCAATAAAATTAGTTTATTTGACGTTAATTTTATAGTATTGCTTTAGTTTATTTTGCAGTGTGTTTATTGAAATGCCCAGCACTTTAGCTATTAAATCATAATTTTTATCATATCTTGATAAGGCCTTATTTATTGCCTTTTTTTCTGTCACCTCTAGTGATTCTATACTATCTTCATCCGAAACATTTATTATAGATATATATTTATCTTCAATTTTGGAACCAATGGAAGTCAATACTGCTCTGTGAATAGTATTTTCAAGCTCCCTAACATTGCCTGGCCAAGAATGCAATGTTAGCTTTTGTAATGCAGATTCATCTAAAACTTTGGCCTCTAGATTATTTATTTTGCAATATTTTTTAAGGAAATATTCTGTTAATGGTTTGATGTCCTCAATTCTATCAGCAAGTGATGGTACTTCTAAATGTATAACATTTAATCTATAAAATAAATCTTCTCTGAAATTGCCCTTTTTTACCTCTGAAATTAAATTTCGGTTAGTTGTAGCTATAATTCTAATATTAAGCTTCACTGGCTCATTACCACCCACTCTAAATATTTCTCTTTCCTGAACTGCCCTTAATAACTTAGCCTGTAACTTTAAATCCATTTCACTAATTTCATCTAAAAAAAGCGTACTATTATTTGCCTGCTCAAATTTTCCAATCCTTCTTTCTACAGCACCAGTAAATGCACCTTTTTCATGTCCAAACATTTCTGACTCTAGTAAACTTTCAGGAATTGCAGCGCAATTTATTGATACCAATTCATTTGATGGATTTTTACCATGCTTATGTATCAATTTTGCAATAATTTCTTTGCCAACTCCTGATTGACCAGAAATCAAAACATTAGCAATCGATGGGGCAATTTGCTTAGCAATTGAGATCACCCTTAACATTTCTTGAGAAAAACAAATTATCTCTTCATCATTTTCTGAATTATTTGATATTATCGAAAATAAAGTAGCAATCACATCTTTATTTGGTGGAAGTAATACATATTCAACTGCCCCCTCTTTTATACTTTCAGCAGCTCTTTTTGGATTATTAGAAAGCCCACAAGAAACAATAGGTATTGAAAAATGTTCATTATCAAGTGCGGTTTTTAATTCTTTAATATTCATTTCAGAATCAATCATGATTAATTCAATATTCTTGCCATTTCTCAATGTTATCATAGCTGAGTTAAAATCAGTCGCATGCATAATTTTAGCATTTTGCTCCTTAGCTAATTTTGCAGCATGAATCATATGTCCTTTTAAATCACCCACTATCAATAAACGCATCTTTCACTCTATAATTTATTACCTAAATTATAGTCACAAAATAACTTAAATCAATGTACGATATCCTATTAGTAATACAATCATTCATCGAAATTTATATTACCCCATGGAATACCACCTATCACCCCTGCAATAAAAATTAAAACAGTTGCCAAGCACAATGCAAATGAAGGTTTTGCAAATCCAAGTAAAATCAAAATCAATATAGAAATGATTGGATTAAAGTACGATAAAATACTTAGTAATTTTAAATTACCTTTTTTAATTCCATAATCCCAGAAAAAATATGCTAAGCAATGTGTGGCAATACCCATAAATATCAGCGCCAATACGTTGCCAAAAGATGGGGTTACAGTTTCTTCATAGTACAAATGCATGCAAAGTGATAATATTAATCCAAAGCCACAATAAATTCCGATCATTTCTGGCTTTAACCTACCGTATGATTTTGAAATTAACGTATAACATGTCCAAAATAGCGCCGCACTAAATGCAAAAATATACCCTTTTATGTATCGATATTCAAAAACAACACCCCCTGGATTATCATAAAAAATCAAAATATATATTGCTATAAATGCAATAATACTGGATATGAAGTATCTAAAATGAAATTTTTCATTGGGCATTAGTGCGGAAAAAAGAATAACCATGATAGGCCATAAGAAATTAATTAAATCTGCATGTGCAGTAGGTGAATGCTTAAAGGACATAATAAAAAGCACTTCATTTCCAAAGATACCAATTATACCAACCACCCAAATATAAAAAGGATGATTAGCAACATTTTTCCAATTATTATTCTTTATGTTATATAAAACTGAACATACAAAACCTATGAAAAATACTATAGCTAATATTTCATAAGTAGGAATGCCCTTTAAACTTGCAACTAATACTGCCGATACAGCCCACATTAAAAGCCCTAACTGACCAATTATATTAGCTTTATTATTCTTATAAAAACTACTGTTAATTTAACTATACACACTATTAAGGATAACATTTTATTTATGAACTAAAAAAAGTCAACATTGTTAAAAAAGAGTTGTTATCAACAATTTATTGACATAAAAATAATTATTTCTATCTTTTATTGTTAATTTATTGACTAGTAATCTAGCAATAAGTATAATGCGTCATGAAATAATATTTTAAACCTATGAAAATTAACCATATATCATCTTATAGCATTAGGGGCGTTCTGCTAAGATGGGTTAATTGCAATTTCATTTGGCTGAAATTTACGTCTTATCTAAGGTCAATTTATAAACTTAGTTGCTGTATTATTTAGTTGATTTTCTAAATTACACCTCCTTTTTCCTACATAAATCTACAATAAATTTTAACGGTAAAAATCATGTATTATATTCACTCTATACACGCTGCAGCTAATGTAGTTATCTCAGCAGTAACACCGGTTGCTAGAGCAACAGCAGCATATTCAACTGCATACCTATTTAATTCACACGTATACGAACCATTGGCTAATACTGCATCAGAGTATGCTAAAGAGTGGGGGTTATATGAATATAAAACTGCAGTTTCTGAAAGCATATACAATTTTACCTCTACTAATTTAAGCCCTGAAGTTGCTGATTTTGGCTCTCATTTATCAAAAAATTTCCTCCCATCATTAAAAGATGCTGTGCTTTTAGATGGTATAGTATTTTATGTTTTAGGAGGTCCGATATTACCAGGAATAATTGGAGCGACAATTGCCTATGACTTAAGAGAAAGTATTAATAATTATTTTGAAAATTCTAAGTTACATGGAGTAGCAGGAGGATTTTTTGCTGGTGCAATTAAATATGGAATTGCAGGATTAACCTTAGATAAAAAAGTATTATTGATAGGTGCGATGAATAATGCAGCTTATGAATATTTTAAAACAGCAGATGATGATCCCGTTACTAATAACGATGTAATAGGCTTATACGCCTTACTATTTCAAATTGAGGGTACAGATGCTGTACTTAACGTTATGCTAAGAGAAAAGGGTATATTAGAGCAACTTACAAAAACATTGAAGGTAGCAGGGCTGTTGAGTGGTTCAGTGTGGGGATTCTTAACACCAGGAGATAAATCTTTTTACTGTGATACCACGCAATGTTATAAAAAAGATTTATTGGTACATAACATAACTTATATAGATGAAAGATATAAAGGTGATTATGATTTTACTTTAAAACGTATCCCAAATCATTTTTATAAGATGTATAATGACACTTTAGATGCCACAACTTATATTAATGAAAAATATAAAGGTGATCATGATTCTACTTTAGAACGTATATTAAATTATTTCCCTAAGTACGCTTTACTTATAACTTCTGAAGAAGAAGTGACAAATATGAATTCTACACTTTATTATAGTACTAAAACACAGTGTGCTTTAAAAGATTTTACACAATTAAATATCTGCCGCCTGGATGAATATTATGATGAGTCATCACAAAATACTGAATTGACCAGCGAAGAAGTTTCACAAAATATAAAAGAAGACCTTTAATCTAAAATGCGATGCCTCACTTTTTGCATCGCATTTAATTTTTAGTGAAAATAAAGCTATAAATTATATTAAAAAAAACTTTACAAGATTATTGCTGAAACTTATCATCTTATAATAATATTTTATGTTACTATGGGCGATGAAAAAAGTATCAGATTTTATTTTAACGGGACAAGGTACGACTGGTAAAACTCCAAGCTTTCAAGCTAAATTAAAAGGTGATACTACAGAAGTAAGGTATCAAATTAAACGGTCAAATTATATAAATCAATTTAGAAGATGGATTGGATTGGACCCTGATCAATCTGACATACTTGGTGAATATATTGCGTCTAGAGTAACAGCAAGCTTGCTTAATAAAAATTCACCTCCAGATTTAGCTCCTGAAGTTGATTTAATTTATAATGAAAATCAGCACGATTTTAGTTTAGCATCAAAATATTTAAATGACAGAGAGCAAAGATTTGTTGGCATGACTCTTGGTGAATTAATTGAAAATAAAGATAAACTAAACGTTCAAGAAGAAGTAAAAAATCTTAATGAATTAAGCGAATATTTAAGTACCTTAAATAAAATAGAATCTGTACTAGAACTTAGTACTCCTAGACAAAAAGTGTTAGCTAAGCTTGTTAAAGATTCTATAGAAAAATTAGATTCTATTTTTCAAGAAATTGAACAAACTAAAAAAATTGAAGAACCTTATGAAAAAAGAAGAAAAAAAACAAAATTAGTATTTGGAAAAGCCAAAGATAACCAATTATCAATTGATAAATCTTGTAAAATTGAAATTGAAGGTGTGCCAGAAGTTGTTTCTATAAATAAAATTGAACTTTACAATGCTTTAGCAAGCTCAATTATTCTTGGTGATCATGATATAAATCCTAATAATTTTTATGCTATTTTTGATAAAAAAACAAAAGAAGTGCGTATTGGAAGAATCGATTTGGGCCATGCATTTAATGATTTAATGAAAAATTGGATGGTTGGTTCTCATACACCTAATATTAATGGTAATCGAGGAACAGTTTTAGATTTTCTTAACAGAAAAAAAGAAAACGGAGGGGTAACAAAATTCAGTAGGCATATTGACAGAGGAATTATTTTAGACCCTGAGTTTTCGCAAGCTTTGAGAGATCAAACCGAAAATATCACTAGCACATTAGATGTTTGTAAAGATGAGTTGTTAGAATTAATGAAAGCAGATAACAAAGTAAGAAAAAAGTTAGTAAAATCAGCAAAGACTTTACAAAAAAGAATAGGGATAAATGGCTTCTTTGATAAAATTACTCATCAAATTGGTAATATTCCTAATAAAACACTAAGAAACATTATTGGAGTAACGGTGTTATTTACTCGAAAATTACTTCAAACACTTCTTTTTATACCAAAAAAAATATTAAGTATTCCAAGAAATATTGCTTTGCTTATTCCTCCAGTTAAAAATTATTATGGGCAGCAACAACATAAATCAGATGAAATATTGATCAATAATCTTTTCGATAATTGTAATAAATATATTGCTAAAAATCAGAAAGAATCTCAATCTGTTGCAAACGTAATTGATATTCAAATAATTGTTAAAAATTTATTAGAAAAAGAACATCCTATGGAAAGAGATATTAGAGAAGCAAAAGATAAAATTAAAGCTATTTACCAAACAGATCAAAATTATTTAAAAAATAAATCTTTAAAGGATAAAGTTGAGTGGGTCAATTATAACGAATCCTCTCAGCCATTAAAAATGAACTTAAATAAATACATAAAAACCCAAGCCAAACAATTAGGAAAAAAAGATTTGGCTATACAAATAATAAAAACTTTTAAGGGCGAAAATATGGTCTCACAAGAAGTAGATAATGGGGTTAATCAAATTAAAAGCGCAACTAAAGAGCTATCCATAAAAAAAACTAATCAACATCATTCACATCATGCAGTAGATGTAGGGCGGCATCACACAATAAAGACAACCCTAGATTTAGCAATAAAAGATCACGATATTAAAAAATCATTCTGTTCTGGAGAAAACTCTCTAAATAAAGTATCACGTATTAGAGTGCACTAATGCCGTTTTGAAAATTAAGAAAAACCCCATGGTGTATGAGAATTAAAATTAGTAATGAATTGATTGCTAAAATAGAAGATAGGAAAAGAATATAAAAAGAAAAGAAATAAAAAATAGGTTAACTTTACTCTGCAAGAAGAAAAATTAATGCAAAATAATTATAAGTGGAGATAAATTATTCAAATACTGTAAAAAACATAAAGAAGTGCTGGGAATTGGTAAAAAAGTAAAGCTAAGGGGAAATGTTATGGAAGATGGGGGAATTGACTATATGCATTTAGGTAGCTATGGAGAAATAATAATATGCGAAGAAATATTAAAAAAAAGGATAGATTTTCTACAATCTATAATCATAAAAATTGACTTTGATCTGTATTCTAAGATAAGACCGTGAAAATGAAAGAAAAGAAGAAAAATATAAAACAGTTAGTAGCAGATTTAAGCCTAGATAAACGCATTAGAAAAAGTGGTAAAATGCTATGCGATACACAAAGCAATAAAATTGATAACGGGTCAGAATTTATATAGAAGGAGCTAGATATATAGGTAATAACAAGGAGTAGCATTATATTATTCAAGAGCTAAACCTATAGACAATGTTTTTATAGAGAGTTTTAATGGTGAGTTTAGGAATGAATACTGAAATCAATATTGGTTCCTGAACAGAAGATGCTATGTATAAAGTTGAAAGTAACGAGAAGAATGAAATGACCCCCAAGTCGTTCGACCAAAATTAACTTAAAAAGAGAGGCAATTTCTTGACAAAACTCTATCATATTTTAACCTCCTTAATAATATTGTAATCATTAAAATTCAAATGAAATCCATAACTATTGCTATAAGCTTTATATGAAATTTCATATGGAATGCTATAGGATAATGACTGGTGTGGTCTTTTGGAATTATATCTTTTTACGCAGTTCTATAAGTTATAAATCCCTAATAAGTTTGCTATGGTCTTAGCTAGAGGTAAGGTCATAAATTCGCTTAATTTCTTTTTTAAGATCTAATTTATTGGGTTTATTATAAAGAAAGATAGTAATAAAACTATTTAGAATGACATCATATTAAAAAGATATGACGTATGTATGTTTTTTTAGTCAAATAGAAGGTGAGTTAAAAAGGGATTGATAAGAGAAAAAGTTCGTAATTTATGATAAATCATAACGTCTAGGCATTAATTATTGGTAACAATTGGGCTGATTTATTATAATAATTAGTGAAAATAATATATTGCAGAAGTATCTACCTTAACTACTTTGTTTGTTACTCTAGTTAATGATTTAGCATTTAGTTGTGAATTGGAATCATTAAATAGTTGTATTATGCAAATAAAAAAAGATAAAAGAATAGCTTAATTTATAAATCTGATAAATTAAACTATTCTAGTTGTGTAATTGCAAAATTACTTTCTATTTGTAGTTGTGTTAGTTTGGTTGTTAGTATTTTGTTGATTTGATTGATTGTTTTGAGAATCATTCGTGGTTGCTACTGTGCCAGCCGTAGTATTTTGAGCTGTTTGATCATAATTTGGATCTTGAGTTGGGTTGTTTGTTTGGTCTTCATTAGCATCTTGGTCAACATTTCCATCAGTAGTAGTTGGGGATATGGTAACTGCATTGTTATTTTGATTGGTTAAATCAGAAGATTTAACTTGTTTTAAATTAGTATCGTTATTTTGTGCAGCAAGAGAATTTTGTACCACTGTTAATGAAAGTAGCAATGAAACGCAAATTGAAATATCTTTAAAGTTCATGTTTTTAAACCCTGTTTTATTAAAAAATTATATGCATAAAAGCTATCATAAAATCTTTAGTAGTGGTAGCTTTTTTGTGCGTTAAAAATAAAATTTTAATAAAAAATAAATTTTTTAATTTTTTCTGCAGATTTTATTCCCAAAGTATTGCCTTTATCGATGTCACCTTCTTCAAGTGTATAAAACTGCGAGTTACCGTTTTCATCAAAATAACCTGATTTTAGTATGAGTTTATCTCCGCATATATAGCAATAAGAAGCAATTGGAGTTGAGCAGTCACCACTAAAGGATTTTAAAAATGATCTTTCAGAATTAATCGTCAGTTGAGTTAATTTATGATTTAAGGGTTGTAGTATTTTTTTTATTTTGTCATTATTTTTTTTATTTTGAACCCCAATTGCACCTTGAGCGATGGCAGGAAGCATTTCATCGATATCAAAATAGTGATTTATAATTTCTTTTAGATTGTTTCTTTCTAATCCAGCGGCTGCAAGTACAATGGAATCAACTTTGTTATCCTTTAATTTTTGTAATCTAGTGCTGATATTACCTCTAAGATTTATAACTTTTAAATCAGGCCTCAATGATAAAATTTGTCCTTTTCTTCTATGGGAAGATGTGCCAATCGTAGCTCCTTTTGGCATAAATAAAAAAGATTTGTATTTAACGGATATAAAAGCATCTCTTGGGTTACCACGCTTAATTATGCAATTAATTTCTAAATTTTGAGTTTGGTTTGCAGGGACATCTTTCATAGAATGAACCGCTATGTCTGCATTATCATCAATTAAGGCTTGCTCTATTTCTTTAAGAAATAATCCCTTGCCCCCTATTTTTGATAAAGAATGATTAAGTAAAATATCTCCTTGGGTTTTTAATTTTACCAGCTTAACTTTTATCCTAGGGTGATAAAATTGAAGTTCTTTAGCAACTATTAATGCCTGATTTATGGCAAGAGGACTTTCTCTAGTTGCTATTCTAATCAACATGACACATATTAAACTTAGATAAAGAAAATACTGGTATTAATTAAAGGTGATTTATTTATTAGTTTTCTGATGTGTTTTCTGACTGATAATTCAATAGAATGTCTGATTTTACTTTTATCTAAAGTTGATAAAGTGGTAAAAGTTTCTGAAACATTAAGTTTTAATGAATCTAATATATCTTGATCTAAATTTTCTTCTAACACACCAGGAGCAGTAATAGAAATTTGACTTATATGTTTTTTTGCTTCATCAATTGCCAAGGAAATAAAGACAGCTCCATTATCTCTAAGTGTTTTTCTGTGATTGATAATTATATTTTCTGAATTTAGAATTAAATTCCCATCAATTATGTAATGCCCAGCTTCTACCTCTCCAATTTTTCTTGTTTCCTCAGGATCAATAATAACTACGTCTCCATTTCTAATGCTTATGGTATGTTTTACACCTGATTCTTTGGCCACTTTGCAGTGTTCATTTATATGAATCGCCTCACCATGAACTGGTATAGCTACTTGTGGTTTGATAAGTTTAAACATTTTTTTTACTTCTTGAGCAGATGGATGGCCGGATACATGGACAAATTCATTCGCTTCACTTAGCACATTGACATTCATCTCGGCAAGTTTATTGAATAAATTATATATCTTTTTTTCATTGCCTGGAATAATTTTAGAAGAAAATATAACTATATCATTTTCTTTTAATGAAATTTGAGGGTGAGTCTTGTTGGCAATTTTATTAGTCATAGCTAATGCCTCACCTTGGCACCCAGTGCAAACAACAACGATTTCATGTCTTTTGAATTTCTTGAAGTGCTTTTCATCAAATATTATGGATTCCTGTAAATATCCAGATTCCTTAGCTGCAGCATACATTTTCCACAATGATCTGCCTTGTAATATTATCTTTCTATTAGCCTTCTTGGCAGCTTTAACCAAGGAAACAAGCCTTGCTATATTCGATGCAAAGGTAGTTACAATAATCATATTGCTGGGGTAACGGCACAGTAATTTTTCTAGATTGCGACCAAGTTCTCCTTCTGAGCCAGAATGTTCTTTTTGAAAGATATTTGTTGAATCTCCAACTAATGCCAAAATATTACTTTTACCAATATCCGACAAAGTGTCTTCATTAGTAGCTTCTCCAACAACAGGCTCTTTGTCAAATTTCCAGTCACCTGTGTGAAATATTTTTCCTTTAGCTGTTTCAATTACTAATCCATTCATTTCTGGGATAGAGTGAGTAATTGGGACTAAGGTTATCTTGAAGTCTTGCAATTGAAATGAATTATTTGAAGTAGTCTCAATAAATTTCATTCTTTTAGTTAAACCGTATTCTTTACATTTAGCTTTTACTATAAGGGATGTAAATTTAGTTGCATAAATTGGACATTCTATTTCAGACCATAAATATTGTATTGCTCCGATATGATCTTCGTGAGCATGTGTTAATACTATGCCTAAGATATCCTTTTTAATTTTTTTAATTATAAAATTTATATTGGGTACAACAATGTCTACTCCAGGTAAATCTGGTTCTGCAAATCCTAATCCTACATCAACAATTATCCATTTACCATTGTAATGGTATAAGTTCAAATTCATTCCTATTTCACCAGAGCCACCAAGTGGAATAAAAATTAATTCTTTTTGTAATTTTTTAAAATTGATATCTAAATTCATTTATTCCTGCTGAAATAATACATGTCTAAAGTGAGAAAAGTCTTCTAAAACTTTTCCAGTTCCCAGTACAACGCAATTTAATGCTTCATCCGCTACTTGCACTCTTAGGCCTGTAGCTTCGTTAATTACTGTATCTAAGTGTTTTAATAAGGCGCCTCCTCCTGTAAGGACTATCCCGTTATCTGCAATATCTGAAGACAATTCTGGAGGAGCTTGTTCTAGTACAAATTTTACTGAATCTATTATTTGTGCTACTGGATCAGCAATGCTATCAGCTATAGTTGTTTCAGTTAATATAATTTCTCTCGGTATACCTGTTGCAGCATCTCTTCCTTTAATTGCCATAGTTTTTTCTTCCTTTTCATTTTTTTTCGCAGTACCTATTTCCTTTTTAATTTTTTCTGCTGTTGAATCTCCAATAAAGAGGTTATGATTTTTTCTTATGTATGATATTATTGCTTCATCCATGCTGTCACCGCCAACTCTAACGGATTGAGCGCAAACAATACCTCCAAGGCATATTACGCCTACTTCAGTAGTTCCACCGCCAATATCCACAACCATTGATCCAGTTGGTTCTATAACGGGTTGGTTTGAGCCAATTGCAGCTGCCATTGGTTCAAATATTAGATATACTTCCCTTGCTCCTGCACTTTCTACAGCATCTTGTATCGCCCTTCTTTCCACTGGAGTAGAGCCATACGGCACACATACAATTACTCTTGGTCTTGCAAAAAAACTTCTTTTTTTATGCACGGAGGTGATAAAGTGCTTTATCATTTCCTCTGCACCTTTGAACTCTGCGATAACCCCATCTTTTAATGGTCGTATTGCCTTAATATCTGCAGGTGTTTTTCCGAGCATTGCTTTTGCTTCATTCCCAAATGCATACGGTATATACGAGCCTTTTTCATGGAGTAAAGCGACAACTGATGGTTCATTTAATACAATTCCTTGATTTGGAACATAAACCAATGTATTTGCAGTACCAAGGTCAATTGCCATGTCAGATGAGAATAATCCTAGTAAGGATGATAGCATATTTGTTAATTATGAATTAATTATTATTTTCCACTTAAAATCTAGGGATATATACTTTTTATTCTAAAAAATACTTTTTTGCAAACTTAATTGCATATTCTAGGTAGATTTTTTATTAAAATTGTTTTATTTTAATCCAACAGGTAGCTAGATGGTTGCTATATTATATATAGAGGAAAGTCTGGGCTTCATGGGATAATAGAGCTGGATAACTCCCAGCAAAGGTAACTTTAGGGAAAGTGCCGCAGAAAATATACCGCCTAGTAATAGGTAAGGGTGAAATGGTAAGGTAAGAGCTTACCGATTCTTTAGCAATAAAGAATGCATGGTAAACCCCTCTAGAAGCAAGATCAAGTAGTGCTCAAATAATGCTATATTCCAAGCTAAGAGTACGGGTAGATTGCTAGAGTTTAATGGCAACATTGAATCGAGATGAATAACCATCAGATACATTTTAGTATCTACAGAACCCAGCTTATAGGCTGCCTGTGTTTAAATATGTGAATATATAATGTTAAAGTTAAGTTTTTTTACACTGTTTTTTTTATTGAATGTGTCTGCACATGCATTTGATTCTAGTGTTGGAGATATTAGTATTGAATCTGAAAATTTAGATATAGACATTCAGGCTAAAAAAGCAGATTTTTGTGGTAAAGTTATTGTTAAGCAGGATAATATTAAAATTTCCACAGATAAATTAACTCTTTTTTTTCAAAATAAAAAAATAGAAAAAATAGATTTTTCTAATAATGTTAAGTTGCAAATGTTTGATAAATTAGTTTTAGGAGATAGGGCTGAATATACAAAAAATAATAATACTTTGAAAATTATTGATAATGTGAAATATAAAAGTGATAATAATGAAATTACAGGAGATATTTTTACATATAATTTAAAAACTAAGAGATCAAAATTAAGTTCTAAAAAAGAAGGTAATAAAAAAATTAAAGGACGAATTAAAGCAAAATTCAAAGTAAATAAAGATGTTAGTAGCTGAAAATTTATCTAAAACGTATTCAAAAAAGAAAATTGTTAAAAATGTAACAATATCTGTTAAAAATGGAGAAATAGTTGGTTTGTTAGGTCCAAATGGTGCAGGAAAATCTACCTCTTTTTATATTATATCTGGTTTAGTAAGACCTGATACAGGAAAAGTATTTTTTAACGGTATCGACATAACCAATTTATCATTATCATATCGCGCGAAATTAGGGATTGCATATTTACCACAGGAAATATCAGTTTTTAGAGGTATGACTGTTCAGGAAAATATAATGGCTGCCTTGGAAATTATAGAAAAAAATAAGCTCAAAAGAGAACAAAGATTAGAGGAGTTATTAGCTCAATTTTCCATTGAGCATTTAAGATTTTCTTATGCAATATCTTTGTCAGGTGGTGAAAGAAGGAGATTAGAGATCGCAAGGTGTGTTGCTATGAAGCCAAAATATATTTTACTTGATGAACCACTAGCAGGCATTGATCCAATAGCAATTGATAATCTAATGGATTTAATTAGGAGTTTGAAAAAGCAAAATATAGGAATATTAATTACTGATCATAATGTTAAAGAGGCACTAGCTTTAGTCGATAGGGCATATATTCTATATAATGGAAGTGTAATAGCATGTGATGACAGTAAAAATATTGTTAAAAATAAACAAGTTCGTAGAATTTACCTTGGAAAAAATTTTCAATAAATGTATAGTCCGAGATAATAGTACTGTATTTGTAATATTTTATGAGAGTGGTTGACTTTAAATCGCTAATTTTTCTGCAGCTTTTTTTAATGTGCTTAAGTTTTATTTTTCAAGTCTATGAGATAAATAATTCAGCGTTTGTAGTTGAGACATTCGGATATAATGTTTTAACATTTTCATTATTAACTATTATTTTTATTGTTTTAGAGTTGGTGATGCCTGTGCCATCATTTTTACTAAGTGGCTTTACACTTGTTGTAAATTTAAGACTTTGTAGCTTGATAGGTTTTAAAATGCCAGTGTATATATTGATACTGATTCTTTTAATTAAAGCGATTCAATTTGTATTTATTGCTAAATCAAGTATTCACCAAATTTATAAATTAGGATTTCAAAATAGTGATTATCATTTGTACTGGCTAAGCATCTTTATAAGAATTTTATTAGGATATGATTTTATTCCATATTTTTGTGATAGCTTATTTGAAGGAACTATGATGCGATCTAAAGAAATAAATGATTTTTATAATTTAGGTGTAAGAACGGCAACAGCAATTGTAGTTACTACTGGGCTAGTAGAATTTTTTTGTAGCTTATCTTTTAGTTGTGGATTTTTAACAAGAATTGGATCCATTGTGCTAACTTTACATTTAACAATTACTACTTTGGTTGGATTGAAATATGGATACCATTTTGCTTGGCTTAAGAGTTCTACAAGTGGTTGGAATTATCCAATATTATTGTCATCAATCATTTTTTCATTTTCATTGTTTCAGCCTAGTGAATTTAGTATTGATAAATTTTTATTAAGATATGGCAAAACACCAAGATTATTAAAAAAACTTATTACGTTTTAGCTTATATAATAGAATTTATTTCTGAAATCTGTCTTATTGCAATATTTTGTCTATTTTTATTAACAGTATATATAAGTTTCAAGAAGTTTTGTAAAAGGTTTCATGGATAGGTCATGAAATTCACTGAAATTAAAATTTGGATTTATGCAAATGTATTAAAAGATATCTGTCTATTTTATTGAAAGATGCTGATTCAGTATTTTAATCCACAGAAGATTTATCAATGTTCCTTTTGCTCAATTTTATGATGGGATCATAGCTGTGGATAAAGATATTGTCTGCAATCTATGAATTCAAGTAAAAAAGTCCAGCTATGTGGTAATATTGCTGAACTTTTTTATTATATAGTTAGTAATTGTTTATAGTTCATCTTTAGGCGTATCTGTCGGACTCTCAACTTCAGTGCAAACAGCTAAAATAATGTTTTCAAATAGGTCAATGCCTGCTTCTACTTTGTCGGTTTTAAATTGTTTTATAGCTGTATTGGAGGAATTTTGAGCATCATTAACATCTTCCATAATAGCTGAAACTAGACTTGCTTGATCAGCTAACAGTATTTTAGAATTACTTGCAAAGACACTAAGTGTTTTAAGATATTCATGGTTTTTCATGTCAACTGATACTAGGTCAAAAGTTTGAATTGCATCCTTAACAAAAGATTTTAAATATTCTAATGCATTGCCTTTTAGACCATAATCAGCCTCTAATTTTTTGGAAATTGCTACTGACAAATCTACAATTTTTGTTGGATTGTTTTGATAATCCTTAGCTTTAAAAGCTTTTACGCAAGCTGGAACTTCTTTAGCTATATTATAAGCTGCTTTAGCATCTTTAAAAAAGTCTTTCATTTGTATCCCTGTTAATTGTTTAAAAAAAATGATTCCACAAAAAAAAACTCTTGTCCACAGCCAGAAGTTTAATGAGCTTTTTTATTTGTATAATTAGCTTATGTACTTTTATAAATTTTCCTTTATTATTAACCTTGTATTAAAAACTATAACTTAAGATCGGTTTAATTTTATGTTTCTTCATTATGCGAGATAACTTATTTGAAAACAAAGATGGTGAAAATTCAGAATATAAAGTATTAGCGAGAAAATATAGGCCAAAAATATTTAATGATATTATTTCCCAATCTCATGTTACTAGGATAATAAAAAATTCTATTGAGAGTGATAAAATTCACCATGCTTATATTTTGACGGGCATAAGGGGTGTTGGGAAAACAACATATGCAAGAATTTTATCTAAAGCATTAAATTGCACAAAAAACGAAAATGATAAGCCCACTTTTGAACCGTGTTTAATCTGCAAAAATTGCATATCAATTGAGGAAAGTAGGCATCAGGATATTTTAGAGATTGATGCAGCAAGTAATACGGGAGTTGCAGATATTAGAGAAATTATAGAAAATGCTAAATATAAGCCTATTATGGCCAGATACAAGGTATACATTATTGATGAGGTTCATATGCTCTCAAATAGTGCATTCAACGCTTTGTTAAAGACCTTGGAAGAGCCACCAGAGCATGTGAAGTTTATCTTAGCAACAACGGAAATAAAAAAAATTCCGTTAACAGTGATGTCTAGGTGTCAACGCTTTGATCTGCATAGATTGACTATTGAAGAATTAGCCAATTATCTGCAAAACATTGCCAAGAAAGAGGGGGTTGAAATCAAAGAAAGAGCTTCAATGTTGATTTCAAAAGCTGCTGGGGGTTCTGCTAGGGATGGCTTATCTCTTTTGGATCAGGCTATACTTACATGTAAAGACAGTGTTATAGACTTAGAATCTATAACGCAAATGCTGGGTATTGTTAGTTTAGAATATATTTATAATTTATTTGATTTAATACTTACGGGAAAGTTAAATGATGCTCTAAATATTGTTAGAGATTTGTATATAAAAGGAGCTGAACCATTTATGATTTTGCAGGAATTAATTGAAATATCATATAAAATTACTCTTTGTAAAATAGGTGATGCCAAAAATTTGATTTTATCTGATTTTGAACTAAAAAAATGCAATCTTATAGCAGAAAAAACATCCATAATTATTTTGACAAGATTTTGGCAAATGTTTAATAAGGCGTTAGTTGATATGAAGACTTCACATAATGAAATGCTCTCGCTTGAAATGACTATCATAAAGGTGTCTCATGTGAACCTAACTATCACTCCAGAGGAAATTTTAGAATCTCTAGATGGCGGTGATATGAGCTCAAAAATTACGCAACCTAGTATTCCACAAGATGTAAAAAAAAACTTCTCAATTTAGATAGCATAAAGGGGCTGTTTAATTTTTTAGAAGAGAAGATGGAAATGATGCTACTTCACACAATTAAAAATGATCTTTCAATTGTTGAGTTTAGAGAAGGATATATAAAACTTCAAGAAATTGAGAATATGGATGTTAGTAAACAAGATATAAGAGCGAGATTATGCTCTATAACAGGATTGAATTGGATCATTGAAAGTGATGGATCTAAAGAAGGAATTAATTATGGAGAGCGGGAAAATGAAGATATTGAAAAAAGGAAGCGAAAGGTAATAGACCATGAATTAGTTCAAAAAACACTTAAAAGCTTTTCAGAAATAGAAATTGATGATATTAAATTATCAAATATTGATAACAAATAAATAGGTATTTATGAATATCCAACAAATGATGAAGCAAGCTCAATCAATGCAGAAAAAAATGCAAGAATTGCAAAAAATTATGGATGAAAAGGAAATTACTGGTACTGCTGGTGGTGGAGCGGTAACGATTATCACGACTGGAAAAGGAGAAGTGAAGAAAGTTAAAATTGATAAAAGCATTATAAATCCTGATGATTCAGAAATAATTGAGGATTTAATTGTTGCAGCATTTAATAATGCAAAGCAAAATTCAGAGCAATATAGTAATGAAGAAATGAGTAAATTAGGCATATCTCCTGATATGTTAAAAGGAATGATGTAATAATGTTTTGACAAATAGGCGTTATAATGATCAAGAAAATCTTACTAAATACCAACAATAAAGCATTATAAAGAAGCTTATGATATATTTTAAAATTATCATGTGCTTTATCTCAAATTAATGTTAAAATTCTGCTATAATTTATAGCGTAATAATTTTACATGAAGGCGGACTTATTCCAAAAGGAGTGCAACTTTTTTTATAGTGTTGATGAAAAGGGGAAATATCCCAAATCAAATTTACCAGAAATAGCATTTTTAGGCAGATCAAACGTTGGCAAATCTAGCTTAATAAACTCTTTAGTTAATAGAAAAAATTTAGTTAGAACATCAAATTCTCCTGGTAGTACAATAAAAATAAACTACTTCAAACTTGGAGATAAATTAATGTTAGTTGATTTGCCAGGTCATGGATATGCAAAAAGAGCTAAACACCTGGTAGAAAATCTAAGTGAATTGATTGAAGAGTATTTAGCAAAAAAAGAAAATTTGAAGAAATTAGTATTTATAATTGATGCAAGGCGAGGTATAAATCAAGAGGACGAAATGTTGTTGGATTTTTTTAAAGGTGTGGATACTAGTATGTTATTAGTATTTAATAAAGTTGATAAACTCAAAAAATCTGAGCTTCAAAATTTAGATGATTCAACGGATGGAATTCTCAATAAGTATGATTTTATAGAGAATATAGTTATGACGAGTTGTTTTAAAGGACTGGGTATAAGAAAATTAAAAGAAAAAATAATTCAAAATATTTAATACTTATGAATAATATTGAAAAAGCTTGTATAGAAAAAAATTTAAAATTAACAAGTCAGAGAAAAATTATCGCAGAGGTGTTATCTAATTCAACAGATCATCCAGACGTGGAAGCGCTGTATTTTAGAGCCAATAAGATAGATTCAAAAATCAGTATAGCAACCGTTTACAGAACTTTGAACCTTTTTGAGCAATATGGTCTTATTAAAAAGCTTGAAATTGGAGAAGGTAAAGCAAGATATGAAGAATTTAAAAAAGCTAATGAACACTTTCATCTAGTAGATATTGAAACTGGAGATATTATAGAATTTTAAAAATAAGGATCTAGAGCAGTTAAAAATAAAAATTGCAAAAGAGTTAGGTTATAAATTAGTTAACTCAAAACTTGAGCTATACGGCACTCCTTTAAAAAATAATTAAATTTTGCAAATTTATTACAAAAAGATTTACTATAAGACTGGGAAAAATGTATATCATGCCGTCAAAAAAGTCTAAAAATGTTTTATTCTTTATCAGCAATAGACAAAAGATGAAAAAATAAGCTATATAATTTTTATGATAAATAGATTGAATTTTAGAAATGCAATGGTGTGGATAAGTAAATTTCATCATATTATATGAACAATTGTTTACATTGTAATCAACCAGTTATTGAAGATGAGAAGTTTTGTTGTATTGGTTGCAAGAGTGCTAATTTTTTAATAAAAAAATTAAAACTGAAAGATTATTATGAATACTGTAGAAATATTTACAATACGTCTCCCCCAAGGGTTTTAGGATTTGAAAATAAAATAAATTTTATTGAAGAAGTTATTACTATAAAGCAGGGAAGTTTTGCAATTAATTTATTAGTTGATGGAATTGTATGTGGTTCCTGTGTGTGGCTGATTGAAAATTCATTGAAATCATTAAAATATATTACATCAGTAAAATTTTCACTATCTACCAAAAGGTTGGAAGTCATGTGGAAGGGCGAGGTGAATGGTGTAAATGATATAATAAATTTAATCATTAATCTAGGTTATCAAGTTTCACCATATAATGTGAAATTGCTTAATGATCAAGAAGCTTTTAGAGAAAAAGAATTATTAAAAGCTATTGCTGTTTCAGGTTTTGCAGCAGCTCAAATTATGGCACTTGCATTTGCGGTTTGGATTGGCAATTATAATCAAAGCATGGGAGAGTATCTTAGGTATATATTGCACATAATATCTGGTGTTATTGGAATACCAGCTATAATATATTCTTCCAAAATTTTTATGATTTCTTCATATAAAGCTTTAAAAAAGCGCAAAACAAATATTGACGTTCCTATTTCAATTAGCATCATTGCAACGTTGCTGATTAGTATTCAAGAAACTATAAGAATGAGTGATTACGTTTATTATGATGCTTCAGCAAGTTTGACATTTTTGCTGCTTGTTGGGAGATATCTGGATTTAAAAGCAAGAAATAAAGCGAAAGCTGGTATAAGAAAAATTATGTTTCAACAACCAAGTGTTGCAAATATAATGAGAGATGGAAAAATAATAAGTATTTCTGCAAAATCAGTAAATCAAAATGATTTGGTATTAGTGAAGGCAGGAGAGAAATTTCCTGTAGATGGGGTGGTGACAGAGGGTGAAAGTGAGGTGGATAATAGTATAATATCTGGTGAGAGCAATCCAATAGTCATAAAAAAAGATTGTTTGGTTTATGCCGGAACAATTAATCTTAATGATACCTTGAAAATTAAATCCAAAAATTCAGGTGAAAAAACCACATTATCTGAAATAATTAAGCTTGTAGAAAATATAGAAAAAAATAAATCAAAATTTATTAAAATTGCAGATAAGTTATCTCAGTATTTTACTCCTGCAATTATATCTCTGGCACTTATAACATTTATTATTTGGATAAAGACAGGCGTCATGAATGCTGCGCTAAATTCTGTGACACTCTTAATAATTACATGTCCCTGTGCAATTGGGCTTGCAGTTCCAATGGTTCAGATCGTAGCGTTTTCAAAATTAATAAGGCAGGGCATTTTTATTAAAAACTCAGACTTTTTAGAAAGGGCAAATATGGTAGATACAATAATTTTTGATAAAACTGGTACACTAACATATGGGAAGCCTATTTTATTAAATTTTGGTGAATTTAATGATCAAGAAAAATTGCTTATTGCTTCCATAGCTTCAAAAAGCGCACATATTTTATGTGAATCTATTATTAAAAACTATAAATATTCTATTTTAGATTTAGAAATTAAAGAAGTTAAGGGAAAAGGGGTATATGCAAAATATAAAAATAATGAAATTTGGTTAGGTAATAAATCATGGTGTAATGTAGATAATGATACAAATGAAGATGATTATTTAGAAGTTTGGTTCAAAAAAAATAGCAATGCAGCCAAAAGATTGATTTTTAAAGATGAGCTTAGATATGAGGCTAAACAGGTTATAAAATCTTTGCAATTAAGGTATGATTTGTTCTTACTTTCAGGAGATAAAAATCACAACGTAAAAAAAATAGCTGAAGAGTTGAATATTAAAAATTATTTTGGTGAAAAAAATTATCAAGAAAAGTATAATTTCGTACAGGAATTATCAAAATATGGAAAAAAGGTTTTAATGGTTGGCGATGGTTTAAATGATTCTCTTGCATTGAAAGCCTCTTATGCTTCTATTTCTCCTAAGACTTCAATTGCAATTTCTCAAGATGCATCTGATGCAATTTACAATGGGAATTTAAAAAGCCTCGTAGTAATTTTTAAATCTTCAAAATTATCAGTCAATTTAATTAAGCAGAACTTTACTTTATCAATAATTTATAACAGTATAGCTATTCCATTAGCTGTTATGGGTAAAGTAAATCCAATTATAGCAGCTATTTTTATGTCAATTTCATCTATTACAGTGATACTAAATTCGCTTAGATTTGCAGTAAAAAAGACGAGTTTAGAGAAGTCTAATTATTGAAACTTAAAATAAATTCTGCACCAAATCCTTCTTTGCTTTTGCACTCAATATTACCATTCATTTTAAGCATAGCTTCTTTGCAAAAATTAAGCCCCACTCCATAGCCCTCTGTTGTAATGTTTTTTTGAAATAGTAGATTCATAACTTCAGTTTTAATTCCATATCCATTGTCTTTTACATGCAATTTTTTATTCTTAATATAGATTTTTATTTTTGCTTTATTACCAGCATATTTTAAAGCATTTTTTAATAAATTGAATATAATGTGACGCATCAATGTTAATGAGCCAATAAACTTAAAATCGTTGTTTTTTGTATTATTTGTAATATATGCAACCCTATCCCTTTGTTCCTTAGTCATTTGAAAAGTATTTAGTGCTTCATTTATGCATGCTATCATTGAATAACTTCCCCAATCCTTAGGCTTGGCATTGTTGTCTACTTTTATGCTACTTAGCATTATGTCAATATCTTGAAGTGCTTGCGCATTACATTCTTCCAAATTATCAGCATAATCTGCTATTAAATCATATTTTTTATTTTCCAAAGATTCTTTAATGAGATTAGCTAATGTTATTCCAATAGATAAGGGGCTACTAACATCATGTGCTATGGATCTACCTAAAATTTCTAACGAATGCTGTTTGATTTTTTCTTCCCTAAATTTAGAATATATAATAAATATTAGGATTATTGACAATAGAGTTAAAGAATATAGAGGAAAAAAGAGATGATCAGTTTGTGAATTGAGTATGATTTCTGAGTGTAACCATAGTTTATACGTTAAAGTTAATATAATAGCTGAAAATGTACCAATAATTGTTAAAATCCAAGCATAATATATATTGGTTAATATAAATAATCCTACTATTGAAGCGCAATAATTTAATCCCCAAATAATAGTGTAATTACTTGTAAATAGCATATATGCACTTGTTAAAGGTAAAGCTAATAATAAAAGTAAATGCCATAATAAAATAGGGTATTTATTAATATTAAATAACTCATATATAACTAAGATTACTCCAAAAAATAAGGTGCTATAACGTAGTATCTGTGCAGTAATATTAACTATATCAGTGGATGAGGAATAGCTAAATGCAAGAATGGGGATATTAATAAACATGATTAGCAAGGCCATAATATATAACAATGATTTGCTAAAAACTATTTTATTCTTAATGCTAATTATGTTTTGAACAACCATATTAATACTTTGTCTTATATTGATTTTATGCTCATCATTTTCTGATATTTTGATTATTCCTTTTTTAATTTGGTATTGGTGCGCTATAAAGAAACCTAATCCGCTACCAAAAACCCCGATCATTGAACTTTCAATATCAAATTCACCTGTATAATATCTACCTATTAAAACAAAAATTAGAGCCACAGCTGTGGAAAATATAAAAGTGAACTCAGTAGTTTTTATTCGTTTAAGTGCTAATAGTAGAGGGATAAATAATACAGGAAAATTAAAGTTATTTACAAGCCATATTAATTCTAAAATCTGTTTGCTTATCAATGCGATAGTAACTGCGCAAATTGCAACTAATAAAGAAGATAATTTGACTATTAATACTAATAGCTTGTCACTCGGCTTATTTAGAAATGGTTTAATAATATCCTTAGCTATAATAGAACTTGATGTATTAATCCATGAATCAGCAGACGATTGAATAACAGCTAAAAGACCAACTATAATTAACCCTTTTAATCCATCTGTTAAAGAATAATCAATAAAGTAATAAAATGATAAATTGCTGTCTATATCTGGAAATTCAGATCTAACAATTAAACCTATTATACAAACTGAAAATGTTAGTAGAAAGGCGCATAAAAATATAATCCTTAATGAGTACTTTATTTGCTTTGAATCTTTTGCTATCAGTAATCTTTGGCAGTATGATGCTTCAATAAAAGGCATTAAAAATAATAATATTAGGCTTATGATGTATCTAGCATTATCAAGTGTAAAATCTACATATTTATGAGTTTCTGGTATGTTGCTGATAATGGCATGGTATCCTCCAGATTTAAAATATGAATAGCCACAAGCTATAGGAATAATAAAAAAGAAAATTAAAAATTGAAATATATCCGTTATAATAACCGACCTAACACCTCCTAGTGTAGAATACAATGTTACCATTCCAATGCCAATAAACGCACCTACTTCATACGATAGCCCGAGAAAATGTTGAAATAAATAGGCAATAGCAGTTGTTTGAACACTTAACACTGCAATAGAGAATAGGATTGAAGAGATAGCTGTTACGTATTTTCCAGTGGTTTTATAGGTTAATTGCATTATATCAACTACAGAAATTGAACCCCTAAAGTACTCAATATTTTTACTAAAATATAAACTTGTAGTGATCCAAACTAAGGGCTGTATAAAAAATGGTAATATAAAAAGTAAGCCATGTTCGTAAACTTTTCCTGTTTTTCCTAATATGTATTGTGCAGAAATATATGTAGCAAACATTGTAGCTATAATTGCGAAAGTGCTAAAGTTTCTGTCACCAACGGTATATTGTTCAATAGTTTTTATCTTTTTGGTTTGTAATAAACCTAATATGGTTATAAATAATAGGTATGTTATGATGATGGTAACATCTATATAATGCAGTTTTCCCATAATTTTTAATTCTTAATAAATATGAATATATCAAATCAAATTTTTAAGCAAAATGCAAATATTTTATAAATAAGAAATATTCTCTCTAATGAGTTATCTGGCTCGATGCATTAGAGAATTACTTCGGGTGAGGGGGGATGCGAATTGTAGCCATGTTGCTCATAAAGCGGAGCTGGCTGTGCTGTATGATTATATAGATGATGTGGGGTTTTTATGACATGAAGCAAGGGGACCTAAGTAACGCTATAAGAATAAACAGCTTGCTAGTTGTATATATAATATCCATGTGCGCTATACCACTTTTATACATATCCTATTTTATAGGTAGTGCAAAAATCAAGTGTTTTATTGAAAATATATAAATTCAACATAAAAGAGATATGAAAATTTAATTGACAGTATGTGCTTAATAATTTTAGGATATTTGAGATAATAATAGGTAATAGAATATTCGAAATTAAAAATTGATATATATTGGGGCATGATCAGATGGCTTACTCCATCCTCTGGGCTCAGTTAGCACTCCTGATGTTGATATCTTATCCGCTACTGCAGGAGATACTAAAATATGATCAATTCTCATTCCTTTATTATGTTGCCAACTTCCAGCCCTATAATCCCACCAACTAAATTGTTGAACATCATTATTAAAATCCCTAAATGTATCAATAAGTCCAAGATTTAGTAATTTTCTGAAGCATTTTCTTTCTTCTATGCTAAACAATAACTTACCATCAGATCGTTTAGGGTCGTAAACGTCTATTGCTTCTGGTGCAACATTTAAATCACCCCCCATTATTATATTTTCCTCATGCTTCATTAAATATGCTAGTCTTTCATATAATTTTTGAAAAAAATTTAATTTATATATAAATTTTTCGGATCCTACCTCAGAACCATTTGGTACATAAACTGAAATTATTTTATAGCATATTTTTTCTATAACTATTGTATTTTCAATATATCTAGCTTCTTGATTATCTCCCATGCCTTCAAGACCTATAATGGTATCATCTAAGGGGTATTTACTCAAAATAGCAACGCCATTATATGCTTTTTGACCAAAAACTTTAATATTATATCCTAGATCACTTAATTCTTCATAAGGGAATTTTTCTTCTATACACTTGATTTCCTGTAATAGTATGACTTTTGGATTATGCTCTCTAATGAGCTCAGTAAGGTGGATAAACCTAGAAGATATTGAATTTACATTCCAACAAATAATCATTAAAACCTAGAATAATGGCTCCCCGGGCCGGATTCGAACCAGCGACCGAACGGTTAACAGCCGTTTGCTCTACCACTGAGCTACCGAGGAATAAATATATAAAATTATATATAATAGTATTTTAAAAAAGTCTAGGGAGAATTTTATTTTTTAAAGTAATTTCCATACTTTATGAACGTTAATGCTAAATAAACTAATCATTCTCTTGCAATAAAATACATGTTTCATTTTCAACCTCTGTGAAATTTTGGTAAAATATATCAGTGCCATATCGTAGTGCACCAGGATGAATATACTTATCTGTATGAGAGTATGATGTGTTATTGCTAAATAAAGATATTTCATCAATAATGGGAGGAATATAGCTAAATACTGATGATATTAATAGAGTAGTTATTATTACTGAAGGTGCTACTAAAATAATTGCTGGAATTATTGGAATTGCAATTACCCCTAAGTGCGAAGCTATAGCGGTATTCACAGCTACAGATGCTTGATATTTTGCATAAAATTCTGCCATATATAGTGTTGTATCTTGTAATGAGGAATTATTAATTGTTTCAATTATCTGCTGTGGATCTTGTGATTGATGACAAATTATATAATCAATTACAGGTTCTACTATAAATTCATGTAATATATAACCTGGTGCTGGATGATTATAATTAGTACAGATATTATAACCCACTTCTGCAATATAACCACCTACGTGTCCTATGCCTGATTCACATATAAAGCTCATAAATTATCTCCAAAATTGTTTTTTAGGTTAATTCTCACTAATTATTCTATATTGAGAATGAGAATCATTCCTTTTGATTGGCAATGTATATTGCAAATAGGAATTATTATCAAGTATTTTGTGTTAATATATTTTATTGATAAAGTATATTAATAGTTATATGACTCAGTTTTATTATAATAAATAGCTAAATATGTAGTTGATGATTGTTACAGAAAGTGTTATTTTTTTTTTAAATTACAATGCGATTGAAAATAGAGCTACAGATAATTTTATCTCAAATCATTAATGACAACAAATATTGATCAATGCATAATAAAGTTTCATACTTTCACTAATGCAAATAACACGAAAACTTTTGACTGGTATCATATTGATGGTAAAAATGCACAAGCAAAAGAATATTTAACAACGAACTTTACTAACATTGACAATGTTGCTATAAAGGCATTGCTTTCTAATGAGGCAAGGCCTAGAGCAACAGAACATGATGGTGGTCTTTTTTTAATTTTAAAATTAATAAAACTGACAAAAAACGAAGAAGTAATGGAGGTACAATCTCTTAGAGTATGGATTGAAGACACCCGAGTTATTACTGTTCAAAATTGCGAACTTCAAGTAATTGAAGATATGTTGAAGGAGGAAGATATAAATAATCAATATGATACCATTGAGAGTATTATAAGTGCTTTCATAGAACATATGCTTATTAGTATGAATAAGGCTTTAATTTTTCTTGATGAAAAAATTTCTAGGCTTGAAAGAATATTAATAACTAAGAAAAAGCCAATTTCCAATGGAATATATAAAGCCCGCCAACAATTACTTCTTTTAGAAAAATATGTTGTTCCCCAGCGTGATGCAATTTACTTTTTACTTAAAAATCCACAATGTTTAAAAACCACAGCAGTACTTAAAAATATATATAATCAACTGAATCTTTATGCAGATGATGCAGAAGATATCAGAAAAGATCTAAGTTTAATCATAGAGGAAAATAATGCAATAATGGGTAGTAAATTAAGCAATAGTGTGCACACACTGGCAATAATTTCAGTGGCACTTTTACCAATTCACAACCTTATACATCTTTTTGGTAGTGATTTTGGTGAAATATGGGCTAGTTTGGGCATGTTATCTTTAATAGCAATTCATATTATAAGACTAAAATTAAAAAAATAGAGATCATTTTTTGTTACAGCATAAGCAAATTGATATGATATTAAAGTATTGATTTAATATGGGGTATAAAATTTAACTCTTAGAGTTATACCTTTGTTGAGCCAATTCATCTAGATTTTTTTGCTCATTAAGGTTATTGTAATGTTTTATTCTTGAGGTAGATTTATCTGATAAGTTTTCATATTTTTTTTGCTCATCAAATTTTTCTTTCAGGGTGTTGATTAACGAATTAAGCTGAGATTTATTGAGCTCATTTTCCTCGGTAATTTTTTGCATTTTTATTTTTGATAATTCAAAAAATTTATCAAATTCAAAAATTAAAAATTCTTTAGATAAAATTTTCTCTTGTTCAATCTCAGTTAGTAAGTTTTGTAATTTGGTATTTAAAATATCTATAGCATTAATTAAGGTATTCTTTTCAAGAATTAAACTAGTAATTTCTTTGTCTAAATTTTTAATGATTATTTTTAACGATTTAACTTGTCTATATTCAGCACTGTGTTCCATTTTAATTTGTAATCATTGTTTTTAATTTTTGATAGTTTATTGATCCACTAATTAATTCGATAATTTCATTATTAGTAGAGTTTATTACAAAAGTCATGGGGAATGTGTTTAAATTCATGCTTTGATACAATTCTGAATTTATAATAAATACATCTTCATAATAATTTCCATTTTTCTTAAGCCAATTGGCTACCACATCTCGCTCTTCATCTATTGCCACTCCATAAAGTGGGATATTTTTTGCTTGGAGGATTTTTAACTCTGATAATTCACTTATGCATTCTTTGCACCAGGTTGAAAAAAAATGCAAAAAGATATACTTATCTTTGTTGCTTTTGAGCTTAATATCATCTCCGCTTATTGTGCTTTTTATTTTTAAAAAGCTAATTTTATTATTGCTTAACTCAATAATATTTTCAAATTTTTCGTTTAGTACCATTTTAAAGGCAAACAAAGCTATGATTAATATAAAAGATATAAATGGCAAATAAAGTTTAAATTTCATATTCCTTATCTAATTCGAAATTAAAAGTATCAAAAAAACAATTTTTAATAATTTTATTTAATATTTTATTCTCAATGTGTTTTTTATTTTCCATGTATATAGATGTCATTTTGCAATTATCTATTCCACAGGGAACAATATTGTTAAAAAAATTCATATCAGGGTTAATATTTATTGCTAATCCATGATATGAAATCCATTTTTTCAATTTAATTCCAATAGAGGTTATTTTTTTATTAACGTTATTATTTTGAACCCAGATACCTATATTTTCTCTATCAGCATAAGCGGCAATATCATTTTGTGCAAGTATAGATATCACCCAATTTTCTAACATTCTTATAAAAAGTTTTAAATCTGGCTTATTATTAAAAAGTTGTTTTAAATCAAGCATAATGTAAATTATTTTTTGCCCAGGTCCATGATAAGTGATTTTTCCCCCTCTATCTGTGTTGATAAAAGGTATGTTTGTTTTATTTATTATATCTGCATAGACTGCGCTTCTTCCAAGTGTATATACGCTTGGGTGCTCTAACAACCAGATTGCTGAATTCTCTTTTTTATCGATTATTTTTCCTACCTTCATTTTCATAAATTCAATAGCAAAGCTATAATCGATTGGGGTATTAGAATAAATAAAATCAATTTTTTGCATTTTGTAATTGTTTTTTTTGAATACATTTGCAAAATTTCTTAGGACAGGGAGCAATTTTATATACTTTATCCATAACAATATTTTTTAACCCTTCAATGAATTTATCGTCTTCACTTACTGTTTTAGCCCTATAATATGCTTTTGCGCCACTTTTCATTGCTAATTCCTTGTATTCCAAATCTAGTTCAACTAAGGTTTCAACATGCTCTGATACAAATGAAATAGGTACTACTAATATGCTTCTATTTTTCTTTGAGGCCTCAATTATGATTTGATCAGCATATGGTTTGATCCAAGAAACTGGTCCTACTCTACTTTGATAAGCTAAAATATAATCTAAATTTTGAATATTCGCTGATTCTACAATCAATCTCATAGTGCTTTGGACCTGCCATTGGTAGGGATCTCCAGATTTAATAATTTTTTTAGGCAAACCATGAGCCACAAATACAACGTATGGTGCTCCATTTTCTTTTGAAGCCTGAGCGTAATTTGTTTGAAAAATTTTTGCAATAGATGAAATGAATTCTTTTTGTGAGTAATAACAACAAGTAATTTTTTGAGGGCAGTTTAAACCAGAATCAGATAAAGCCAGATTCCATTTTTCTAAAAATGATGCTGTAGTAGTTGTGGAAAATTGAGGATATAATGGAATTAAAATTATGTTTGTAGGATTGTATTCAGCTATTTGCTTTATTGTTTCTTGGGGCAATGGATGACAAAAATTCATGCTAATAAAAACTTTGTATTGCTCTTTATCAAGTACTTTTTGGAGGGCATCTTTTTGTTTCATAGTGTTTTTAAGCAAGGGTGATTTTCCACCTAATTTATCATAATTACTAGTAGCCTCTTTTTTTCTCAGTCTAGAAATTAGCCTAGCAAGTATATATCTAAAAGGATTAGGTAAGTTAATGATATTTTTATCACTAAATAAATTAAATAGAAAAAATTCTATTTCATCTTTATTATTTGGGCCTCCTAAATTATATATTACAACGGCTGTTTTATTTTTAATTTTATTATTTTTCATAAAAAATGATATTGATAATTTACAAAACAAATATTATCAGTAAGCTTGTGGTTATTAAATAGTTATTTACTACCTGTAGTTTGCTTGTGAAAATAAAGACCTTAAATTTTGTATGTTGTTTAGTATTTGTAACGTTCTTGTTGAACTCATCATATTGCTATGGTGATAAAGTGGATGGTCCATATAATCTACTGCAACACCTTAAAAATATTCCAAAACCAAAACCAAAACCAAACAAAGTTAAGAGTATTGTTCCAAAAACGGTGAATAAGGCTAAGGCAGTTGAAAAGGCAAAAGTGCACAAATTTGTTCAAAAAAGGCTTGATGTTATTGCAGAACAAAGCATTGAAAGCACTAAAATAACTTTTCCTTGGGATGAAGCAGTTAACATGGCTTCTTATATTAAAAATAATCATCTGTATGTTATATTTGATAAAAAAATACCAGTAAATATCAAACTCTTAAATAGCTATATCAACAAAAGTATTATAGAGCATGCCCTAATTGATAATTTTTATACTTATGATATTGAAAAGGATACCACATGTATAGTCTTCAAATTAGTTGAGGGAAATAAAAATAATAATAAATATTTTTTAGTATATAAAGATCATAATTCTGTGATAATAAAAATATTTCCTCAAAAAATTAAACCTAAAATCATTGATTTTGTCTCAAAGCCGTTTGATGTACCAACCGCTAAAATAGAATTTGATATTGAGAATCTGGGTGAAGCAAAAATAATATCATTTATTGATCCGATGAATGGAGAGAAAACTACGGTTTTAGCTATGAAAAATTATCAATACACCATAAAAAATGATTTTTATTTTGTTGATTTTGATATTACATCAACCATTCAAGGTATAGCAATTTTAGAGAAATCTGATGGATTAGTTTTTAATAAAAATAATATTTTATTTTGGATTATTTCAAAATTGGGGCTTAATTTATCTTCTAAATATAATTCTTCAGCTGGTAATTCTATTTTTCAAACTCCAGGCTTTTCGAGGTTGGATGAGTTTAAAGATAGCAGCGGCATTGTAACATTAAAACCCTACAAAAAAGATTTTGGAGGATATGTAGAAACTGCAAATGTTTTACAAAAAGAGATATATAGCAGTTCTGTTGATTCGCTTTATAATTTTAGAATAAATCTTGCTTTGCTTAATTTGGCAAACGGCTTTTATCCTGAGTCTAAAGCTCAGTTAGAATATGCTAAGATTAATAATTTATTATTGAAAAATAAATTTGATTTTTTATTAATTTATGCAGCGTCAGAATTTATGAATGGTGATTATAAGCATGCAGAGGAAGTTATAAATAAAATTGATATTTCCTCTGTTCCAACAAAAAATTTAGAAGAAGTGAGATTTTGGCAAGATATTATCAATTTATCAAATGAAAAAGACCGCAATCTAAATAATAGTTTAATTGAGGTTTTTTCTAAATCCAACAATACTTTTTTAAAGGGCTATTCAGATAATATTTTAATTAAATTAAAACTTATTGAACTTAAATTTTTAATAAAAAATAGCTATTTTAATGCAGCTCAAACTACTATTAAGGAATTAGGGAGCTTAAAATTAAAGGGTGAAAACGAAGCGGAAATGTATTATGAAGCAGCCAATTTACAAAGGTTAATCTCAAATCCAAAAGGCGAATTAAAATTTTTAAACAAATGTAGTATTGTTTCTAATTCATTATATTATAGTTCGAAATGTGAGTTTGACTTCATTAACTATGAGTTGAATAATAAAATCATTAATATAGACGCGGCTATTAATAAATTACAAATATTAGATTTTAAAATAAGAAATTCTGATATGGAAATTAAAGTTTTAGATAGAATTGCGGAGCTTTATTTAAAGGAAGAAGATTATATTAACTCGTTGCTAACTTGGAGAACAATACATCATTATTTTTCAAGTAAAATCGAAGCATTAGTTGCAAGAGAGAATATGACTAAAGTTTTTACTAAGATATTTTTAACAAAAATTGAAAAAAAGTATTCGGCATTTCAGAAAGTTGCAATATTTGATGAATTTAGTGACTTAAATCCTATTGGTAATGAGGGAGATAGAATTGCATTAAAGTTATCTGATTATTTGATTGAATTAGATCTATTAGAAAGAGCGGCTAGTATTTTAAAGCATCAGTATAAATACAGATTGAGTGGTTATCAAAAAGATGTGGTGTTAAATAAACTATTAAGTGTGTATTTAGAGCTAAATAATCCGAAAGAAGTTCTTCCATATTTCAATATGGAAGCCACAAACAACCTTTCAAATCAGATCAAGATATCCAGACTTCAATTATTTGCAAGAGCTTTATCAGAGGTAAAGGAATATGATAAAGCGATAGAAATATTAAAGGGAGATTTATCAAATCCATCTGATGTAATTAGGGCAAATGTATATTGGCAACAAAAAAATTGGAATGATTTTAACGATAATTCTGAGCCATATATATATTCGTTAATGAACAACAATCAGTCTTTGACTAAAAGTGATGCTGAGAAAATTTTAAAACAATCTATATCTTATTCTTTTTTAGGTAGAAAAAGGCTTTTGCTTAATTTGTATAATAATTTTAAAGAAAGATTAGCAATTGATCACAAAAAGGAGCTGGATATAATTCACTTGTTAGTAAGGTTGCAATTTAATAAAAACAAAGGGAGTAAAATTATTAATACTCAGGATGTACAAAGCATGGTTAATGATGTATATAATCAAATAAATGATTGATTATATATTTGAGAAATTACAATGAGAACTATAGTTATAATACCGGCTCGTTTAGCTTCAATGAGATTGCCTAGAAAACCTTTAATAGACATAGATGGTACTCCTATGATTATTAGGGTTTACAATCAAGCAGTAAAAGCTAATGTTGGTAAGGTTATTATTGCTGGATGCGATCCTGAGCTTGAAAAGCTAATTAATAGTTATAATTTTAACTATATTCACACGGATCCAAAGCTTCCATCTGGTACAGATCGGGTTTACGATGCATACCAAAATTTGGGAGAAAAATTTGACAATGTTATTAATCTTCAGGGTGATATGCCTCATGTTAATCCAAATACAATTATCAAAGTAAACGATATTTTAAATAACAAGCAAAATATTGATATAGAGATAGCCACTGCGGCAACCAAACTTGATGGTGATTTAATTAATGATATGAACACTGTAAAAGTAATCAAAACTGATCATAATATTGCACTATACTTTACTAGATCTCCTATTAAATTAAGTGAAAATTTTAAGCATATTGGAATATATGGCTTTAGAGCAGAAGCCCTTAGTAAATTTATGTCCTTACCCCAATCTACGCTAGAGAGAGATGAGAAGCTGGAGCAGTTAAGAGCTTTAGAAAATAATATGAAAATTAAAGTGGTGATAACAGAGGATCCAAATATAAGTATTGATACTAAGGATGATTTATTAAAATCTAAAAAATATCTAAAAAAGTATGAAAAAATCTAAATTCTTATCAACCCATATTAGGTCATTAATTTTCAATATTTTTTTGCCGATATGGACTGTTTTTATTTCAACATTGCTATCGCCTCTGATGTTTTTTAAGAATCCAAAAATAATGTCTATTTTGGGAATTAGCTGGTCATATGGTACTATATTTGCTTTGAGAGTTATCTGTAATATTAGAATTGAGGTTCAAGGAGCTCATAATTTACCAAGATATCCATATATCATTGCATGTAAACATCAATCCGTTTTAGAGACTGCTTTTTTTCAACAATATTTAAAATTCCCGGTTTATATTATAAAAAAAGAATTGTTGAAAGTTCCTTTTTATGGATGGTTTTTAAAACATATGGGTATGATACCAATTGATAGAGAGGGAGGTATTTCTGCTTTAAAACAGATGTTGCGAGATTGTGAGGCAAATTTAAAACAAAATAGAAGTATAGTTATATTTCCAGAAGGAACTCGTGTTAAACCGCTTGAATCAGTTGAATATCACTCAGGAATTTTAGCTATAAAAAAGAAATTTCCAAAAATACCGATTATTCCAATTGCAGTTAATTCTGGTGTGTTTTGGCCAAAAAATTCTTGGTTAAAATATCAAGGTACTATGATATTCAGAATATTACCAAAATTAGATGAGAAGCTTGATAATAAAAGTGCTTTATACGAATTGAAGAAAACTATTGATGAAAATAGCGATGCTTTGCTTTAGTAAAATTAATAATTAAGGGAAGTGGTTAGTGGACGTATTGTTTGCATTTCGCTGTATTTTCAACCTCATTTAGTGTTTGTTTTATCAAAAAAGGTTTATCAGAATAGTTGCTATAAGTGTAATGAACAACTTTACATGCTTTCTCATAACTCCCTATATTTGATAGGCTTTTTGCTAACATTGTCAAATTACTTAATGTTCTTGTTCCCTGACCAAATTGAAAACCCTTGAGATAGCTAACTGCAGCTGAAGTATAGTTTTTTCTTTGATAATTAATTTCTCCTAAATAAAAATACACATTTGAGTTTAGTACGCTATTGGGATACGCTTTTAAAAATTTTTTGAATTTTAAAATTGTAACATCAAAATCCTTGTTTTTTAGTGACTTTAATATATTTTGATATTCAGTATTTTCTTTTTTAAAATTTTGAGCATCATCAAATTTATTTTTAGAGTTTATCTCAGAATTTGTATTTAAAGGTGCATTTAATTGAGAATCAATCAAATTTAAAATTTGTTGATTGTTACTTTGTTCATTAATTTCATTTTCTAAATTAGCTAATTTATTATTTATACTTTGTACTGTATGATTAAAGTCATATTTTATAGCTTGCATTTCTTTCTTAACATATTCCATTTCTTTTCTAAGAGACTTAATCTGCTCTACAAGTTCATCACTTTGAAATGTTGTGACAGCATTGGGCATATCTTTTAAATCTTGAAGATTAAAAACATATTGTTGCAATTTATCTATTTGCTGCTGTTGCATCTCGTCAATCTGCTTTTTTAATTCATTAGCACTTTTTTGTTCATTTTGACTAGAAAACGAAAAATTTACAAATGAATTGATGATAGAAAAAGTTATAACGAAGGTAGTTAATTTATGCATCCCCACTTAAACCACGAAATTAATTATTTTATTTTTAATATATACTAGCTTCTTAATATTGACATTAAATAAATATTTATCAAGTGTTTTGATTGATTTAACTTTGATCAATGCTTCTTCTTTTTCACAATTAATTGGTAATTCTATAATTGTTCGTGTTTTACCATTAATTTGAATTGCAACTTTAGCTGATTCATTGCTCAGTAAATTTTGATTTGCAACTGGCCAATTTTCAAGATAAATACTTGTATTTTTCCCAAGCATTAAATAAAGCTCCTCCGCAATATGGGGGGTGAAAATGGACAGCATTTTTATTAGAGCAATTAAAGATTCTTCTGTTAAATTATTTGAATAATTATAAATAAAAAGCTCATTAGTTAATTTTCGCATTTCAGCAATGGCTTTATTGAAAGTAAAATTTTCTAAATTTAATGTTACTGAATAAATAGTTTGGTGAAGAAATTTTTTAAATTTATTTTCATTTGCATCATTTATATCAGAGTTATCCTTTTTGTTATTAATGAAATTTTTAACGAATTTATACAAAGAATTTAAATATTTATAGCTACCTTCAATACCTTCGTCAGACCACTCTAAATCTCTAGTTGGTGGAGAGTCAGAAAGAAGAAACAACCTTATAGAATCTGCACCAAATTTTTTTATCATATCACTTGGATCGATTGTATTTTTTTTAGATTTACTCATCTTTTCAATACGCCCATCCAATGCGATTTCGTTACTATTCTTTATAATCCACTTATCACCTTTTTTAATAACCTGATCTGGACTTAACCAATTGTTATTTGAATCCTTGAACGTCCTATGACAAATCATTCCCTGAGTTAAAAGTCCTTTGAAAGGCTCATTAATATCAAAATATTTGCAATCTCTTAAAGCCTTAGTGAAAAAACGAGCATATAGTAAATGTAAAATTGCATGTTCAATTCCACCAATATACTGATTCACTGGCAACCATTTTTCTGCAATTTTTTTATTAAATGCTACTTGCTTTTCAGGACTGCAAAATCTGGCAAAATACCAGGATGATTCAAAAAAAGTGTCAAATGTATCGGTTTCTCTGGTTGCATCATTACCACATTTGTGACATTTTACATTTTTCCATGTAGGGTGATTATCAAGGGGATTTCCTGTGTTTTCAAAAGATATATCTTGTGGTAATTCAATTGGTAAATGTTCTTTCAATTCAGGAATGGTTCCACAATTTATACAATATATAATAGGAATAGGGCAACCCCAATATCGTTGCCTAGATATACCCCAATCTTTTAGTCTAAAGGTAATTTTTGTTTTTCCTATTTTATCTAATTTTAGCTTCTCTAATATTTTTATTTTTGCATCTTCTGTGCTTAAATCGTCTAGGAAATCAGAATTTATAATTTTTCCTACGATATCAGTGTAGGGCAAAGGTGTTTTTGCATTTTTTATATTTGTTAATACTTGTAAAATTTCTAAGTCATATTTTATCGCAAATTCATAATCTCTTTCATCATGAGCGGGGCAACCAAAAACAGCGCCAGTGCCATAATCTGATATAACATAGTTTGCTATAAATATTGGCAATTTTTTATTTTTAATATATGGATGATCTACATAATGTTCGGTGAAAAACCCTTCTTTTTCAATGCATTCATCTATAGCACCTGATTCAGAATCTAATTTACATTTATTAATAAATTGTGATTTTTTACCCGATTCAGGGATGTTTTTTACAAATTCATGATCATGAGATATGCAAATAAAAGTAGCTCCAAATATAGTTTCTGGTCTTGTTGAAAAAACTAAAATATGCTCAGTTAGGCCATTAACTTTAAAATTAATTTCTGCGCCACTTGATTTTCCAATCCAATTTTTTTGCATAATTTTTACTTTATCAGGCCAATTGGGTAAATTATCTAAATCATGAAGTAGCTCATCCGCATATTTAGTTATTTTTAAGAACCACTGGTTTAATTTTTTCTTTTGAATTTTTGCCCCTGATCTCCATCCTTTACCATCTACAACCTGTTCATTTGCTAAAACTGTACAATCAACAGGGTCCCAATTCACTATAGATTCCTTTTGATAAGCTAAACCTTCCTCTAAAAAATCAATGAACATAGCTTGTTCATGCTTATAATAATTGGGTTGTGAAGTGTTTATTTCTCTGCTCCAATCATAAGAAAAGCCGAGGGAATTTAATTGCACCTTCATCCCTGCAATATTTTTTATAGTCCAATCATTCGGATGTAATTTATTTTGAATAGCAGCATTTTCTGCAGGAAGCCCAAAAGCATCCCAACCCATTGGGTGTAATATGTTCAATCCTTGGGCCTTTTTATATCTAGCGATTGCATCTCCAATAGCGTAATTCCTCACATGTCCCATATGGATATTTCCAGATGGATATAAAAACATTTCTAAAACATAATATTTTTCTTTATCACTGGTTTCATCTGTTTTGTATAATTGAGAATCATCCCAAATTTTTTGCCATTTCTTTTCAATTTCGATGTGATTAAAATTTTCTGTCATTGCTAAATAGT
>CAJQNX010000012.1 GCA_905479795.1 uncultured Candidatus Midichloriaceae bacterium
GTAAGCGTACGGTGAAGGCGGTCTAGTAAAAAAGGGGAGAGAAAGTATTATGGAGAAAAACACATAATATAAAAATGGGAAACAAAATTAGCACCGAGCAAAAAGAAAGAATACTAAAAGAATCATATACAGAAGGCTGCATAATAACTGAGTTAGCGAGGAATTACAAAATATCAAAAGCAACGATATATAGGTGGAGGAACGAGAAGGGTGGGAAGGCAAAAAGCGAAGAAAAGAAAAGTACGCCAAACTTTATAGAAGTATCAGTAAAAAAAGAGGAGGTTAATCAGCTAAAAAAAGTAGAGCTAGAGTATGAAGAGTTTAGTATAGAAATAGTAGGAAAAATAAGTAGCGGCAAAATAGCATCAATAATGCAAATATTGGAGGAGTAATGATAAGTATAGATAGTAAAATAAAAATATATCTAAGTGTAGGAATCACAGATATGAGGAAAGGAATGCATGGACTGGCAATGTTGGCAGAAGAAAAATTAGCGGGTAAAAACAATGGTGAGGGATTATTTGTATTTAGAGGTAAAAAGGGAGATAGAATAAAGATATTGTGGTGGGATGGACAAGGATTCTGCCTATATTATAAATGTATGGACAGAGGGAAATTCACATGGCCACAAACAGAAGAATCGGGGATAATGGGGATAACAAGAGGGCAGTTAGGAATGTTAATAGAGGGTATTGACTGGAGGAGACCAAAACGGTCTAATAAAGCAATGTATAGTTGAATATAAAATAAATTGAAATTAGATAACGCAAATAATTCAGAAAAAAGAGAGGAAGATCTACTAGCAATATTAGATGAATTAGAAAATGATAAATCAGCAATCAGCAAAGTAGAAATAATAAATATAGCAAAAACATTAATTAAGGAAAAGTATGAATTAGAAAATCTAAGTAAAAGCTTAATAGAAGAAAAGGAGGAGTGGGGAAAAGAGAAGAAAAGGTTGATAGAAGAAAACAACACACTAAAAGAGCAGTTAAAAATACTAAGGTCTAAGCAATTTGGAAAATCATCAGAAAAGACAAGGAAAAAGATAGAAGAGCTAGAGCAGAAGATAGAAGAAAATGAAATAGAACTAGAATTAAAATCAAGTAAAAAGAAAAATAAGGAAGAAGAAAAAAGTGGTAACAAGGCGAGGAGGCATAAATTACCTGAAGAATTAGAAAGAGAAGAAGTAATAATAGAGGCACCATCAGAATGCTCTGAATGTGGAGGAGGAGAATTTCGTAAAATAGAAGATGATATATCAGAAGTATTAGAATATGTTCCAGCAAAGTATAAAGTGATAAAGTATGTAAGGCCAAGATGCGCATGTAAAAATTGTGAAACAATAGTACAAAGAGAAGCTGCAACAAAGGGAATAGAGCAAGGAAAGGCAGGATTTGGATTATTGGCAAATGTACTCATAAAAAAGTACGATGATCACTTGCCGCTTTATAGACAGAGTGAAATATTAGAAAGAGAAGGAATAGAAATAGCAAGATCAACAATGGCAGGCTGGATAGCAAGTTGTTCCATATTATTAGAGCCGATAGTAGAGGAAATAAAAAAAGCAATATTTAGAGCAAGCGAGATACATGGAGATGATATCCCAGTAAAAGTATTAAAACCTGGACTTGGTAAAACAAAGATAGGGAGAATATGGAACTATGTGTTAGATGGGAGGCCCCATGGTAGTGATGTGCCACCAGCAGTATGTTATTTTTATAGCCCAGATAGAAAGGGAGAAAGACCAAAAGGCCATTTAACAAATTTTGAAGGAACATTACATGCAGATGCATATGCAGGATACAAACGATTATATAGAAGTGAAAAATATCCTGACAATAAAATAGATGAAGCGGCGTGCTGGGCTCATACAAGAAGAAAGTTTTATGAAATAACAATAGCAAAACCAGATGCAACAATAGCAAATCAGGTATTAGAGCGAATTGGTAAAATATATAAAATAGAAGAAGAGGTGCGAGGATTAAAGCCAGAAGAAAGAGAGGAAAGAAGGGAGAAGGACTCAAAAGAATTAGTGGAGGAATTATTTGTAAATTTTAAAAAAGTTTTACCAAAACTAGCTCAAAAAGGAAGTACTGCGCTTGCAATAAAATATGCATTAAATAATGAAATAGCTCTCAAAAGATTTTTAAAAGATGGCAGGATAGAAATAGATAACAATGCTGCAGAACGAGCCTTAAGAGCAATTGCCATAGGAAGGAAAAATTGGTTGTTTGCGGGCTCAGATAATGGTGGAGAAGCAGCTGCCAATATATATACAGTGATAGAAACTGCCAAAATGAATGGTTTAAATCCTGAGGTATATTTGAAAAAAATCTTGTCAGAAATTCAAGATTACAACTCTCAAAAAGTTGCTGATCTCCTGCCATGGAACATTATATCAGACACCTCATGACATTACTAGACCGCCTTTACCGTACGCTTACTATCTTTCTCATCTTATCTTCATATAATTCGTCATGCTGCTCAAATCCAGGGCACAACACTTTATACTTATCATAGTGGGCTGCATTGGTATTAAACACCCCTCTACTCTTAGATTTTTCATGAGTTGCAATCATTTCATTCTCAATGTTATTTATTTTATTGAACCTCTTCTTTAATGGTACAATTTTCATTAGCACTGACACTGAGTATAAAAATTGATTATGAGCAATGGTAAAATATATCATACGTGTATCGAACAATATGTCAAAAACTGCTAAAATTACAGTAATAAATACAATGTAACCAGCCAGACGATGAAGATTATTATTACTGGAGCCTGTGGTTTTATAGGAGCTCATATAACTTCGTCATTAATTAAGGATGGGCATAATGTTGTATGTGCAGTCAGAGATACTATAAAGGCGCAATTAATGTTTCCCTCTTCCGAAGTTTGTTATTGTAACTTTAATACAGATACCAATAAAACAATGTGGATTAATCGACTTAAAGGAGTTGATGTTGTAATTAATGTTGTTGGAATACTGCAAACAAGCAGAAAAGATAATGCAAAAAATATTCATGAATTAGCTACAAAATCGCTTTTTGATGCTTGTAATGAAAATAAAGTAAAAAAAGTAATTCATATTTCCGCCTTGGGTATAAAAGAAAGTGATACAGAATATGCCAAAACTAAATTAGCTGCAGATAGTTATTTGCAAGATCTCAATATTGATTGGATTATTTTGCGCCCCTCATTAGTTTATGCATCAAATAGTTTTGGTGGCACTTCATTGCTTAGAGCATTATCAGTATTGCCAATAATTCCACTTATTGGTAATGGACTTCAAAAATTTCAACCTATCCATATTAAAGATTTAGTAAAAACAATCTCGTTTTTTCTTGAAAAATCATCTCAAACGAAGGAAATTTTTGATATTGTAGGTCCAGAAATTTTAAGCTTAAAAGATATATTATTGAGGTTGCGTAGTTGGTTTAATTTAAGGCCAACTAAATTAATCTCAATCCCCAAGTGTATAATAAAATTTTTCTGCAAATTAGGTGATATATTTAATGCTTCAACAGTCAATAGCACATCTTTTAATATGCTAGAACTAGATAATGTTTCCAAATCAAAGAAATTTTCAAGCTATACAAAGATAAAGCCCATAAAATTTTCGCAGGCTTTAGAAATGGAATCAGCAACTATTCAATCATTTTGGCATGCTAAACTTTATTTACTTAAAGCCTTTGCACGATTTATATTGGCATTTTTTTGGCTATACTCAGGTGTCTTGCCATTTTTTAATGATAAGCAAACCATGGATATAATTAATGTGATATGTACTAATAACTTATTATCATCAATTATTTTTTATAGTTCTTGTTTTACAGATATACTAATCGGATTTGCACTTTTATTCAGATATAAAATGATCACTATGTATCGAATACAGATTATTATTATCAGTTTATATACCTGTATTTTAACAATTTTTCTACCCCATCTTTGGCTCGAGCCATTAGGACCTTTAACGAAGAATATACCAACTCTATTACTAATGTTGCTTTTATTGTCAGTTGAGCGCGATAAATGATAGATTGGTACCCTGTCATAAAATTAATTCATATAATGAATGTAACGATATTATTTGGCACAGGTATTGGAATTGCAATTTTTTCTTTATGGGCACACATGACAAATGATGTTAAAATTATCGCGTATACATTTAAAAAGACTGTTCTTGCTGATCTAATTTTCACAACCCCTGCAATTATTATTCAACCTGTATCAGGGCTTCTTTTAGTGCATTATCAAGGATATGATTTATTTGAAACCTGGTTATGCATTAGTTATATACTGTATTTAATTGCTGGTTTGTGCTGGTTACCAGTTGTTTGGTTGCAAATACAAATAAGAAATATTACTCACCAAACATTAGTCAATGAATCACAGCAGTTACCTGATAAATATTACAATTTTTTCTATATTTGGTTTATATTGGGATGGCCTGCATTTATAGGGCTAATGATTACATTTGCACTTATGATTTATAAACCAAATTTTTAGTGTCATGATATAAGTATAATAAAATTGCTTAATAATTCTCGTTATTGTTAACTCTAAATTTTTATACTTTTTCTTTTTAGATTTCATAATAAATCACGATATCTAACACCAAACATATTATTAGAAATTATACTGAGATGTTGTTTTTATTGTAATTTAATATAGTATCCGTGCTATTATTTATAAAGCAGTAATTTTTTATTTTGAAATGAGCACCAAGAAAACACGTTTCACAAAACAAGATTTGATTTCTATTTATAAGGAAATGCTATTATTACGCCGCTTTGAAGAGAAGGCAGGGCAGTTATATGGAATGGGACTTATAGGGGGTTTTTGTCATTTATATATTGGGCAGGAAGCTGTGGCAATAGGTATAATAAAAGCCATAAACTTAGGCGATACTATCATTACAAGTTATCGGGATCATGGATTAATGTTAGCTACGGGAGCATGTCCCAAAAGCATTATGGCAGAACTGCTTGGCAAAGCTACAGGTTGTTCAAAAGGCAAGGGTGGATCGATGCATATGTTTGATTTAGAAAAAGGCTTTTATGGAGGGCATGGCATTGTTGGAGCGCAAGTATCCCTTGGCACAGGATTGGGTTTTGCACATAAATACAAAGAAAATGATTGCATTTCCGTAACAATTTATGGCGATGGAGCAGGCAATCAAGGCCAGGTATATGAGTCATTTAATATGGCCAAACTTTGGGGATTGCCCGTCTTATATATTATTGAAAATAATGAATATGCAATGGGCACTTCAGTTGAAAGAGCTTCAAGCATAAAAGATTTATATAAAAAAGGGGAATCCTTTGGCATAGCAGGAAAACAAGTTGATGGAATGGATTTTTTTGAAGTATATGAGGCAGTTAAAGAAGCCTCAGATTTCATCAGGAAAAATAAAACTCCATTTTTATTGGAGTTAAAAACCTATAGATATAGAGGCCACTCTATGTCTGATCCAGCTAGATATAGAGCTAAAGATGAAGTTGAAGACTATAAAAAACATCATGATCCAATTATTTCTCTAAAAGAATATATATTGAAAAATAATAAAAATGTGGAGGAGGATTTAAAAAGGATAGAAAAAGAAGTTAAGGAAACGGTGAAGGAAAGTGCGGATTATGCTCAAAATAGCGATGAACCAAGCGCAAGTGAATTATATACAGATGTATATAAATAAAATAACCGAAAGTTCATTTAAATGAAAAAAAGAATCGCAACAATATACAATCATCAGCACTGCTTTACGAAGACATTATCTGATTATATACACATTGGCATTCAATCTGAAAATGTTGAATCAGAAACGTATAAAGCAGAATTTATTTGTGAAAATTTACAGTTATTAGATAAAGTTGACTCTATAATATTTGGCACACCAACTTATTTTGGAAATGTTTCAACCAGTATAAAAAAGCTTATGGATTCAACCGTTCATATTTGGGATAATAAAAAATGGAACAACAAGATAGCTGCGGGATTCACACATTCGTCCGCCTTGAGTGGAGATAAACAAAGTGCTTTAATGTCTATATTTATTTTTGCACAACAGCATGGTATGATATGGACTGGCATTGATTTAAAAAGCAATGAAAAGCCAAAAAACTTTGATATAAATTTGAATAGGCTCGGCAGCTGGATGGGTTTAATGGCTGAATCTCCAAATAAAGATGAAAACTTAAAAACTAATGTTAGCGATATCAAAACAGCTGAATATTTTGGAGCTAGAATAGCTAAGATAACAAAAAAATTTTAAATAGATATTATGAAAAAAATTACTATTAGAGAAGCGCTTAGAGATGCAATGGCAGAAGAAATGAGACTTGATAAAGATGTTTTTATAATGGGCGAGGAGGTTGCAGAATATCAAGGAGCATATAAAGTAACCCAAGGTCTTTTGGATGAATTTGGAGCAAAAAGAGTAATTGACACACCTATCACCGAGCATGGGTTCGCAGGCATTGGAGTTGGAGCTGCATTTGCCGGATTAAAACCAATTGTGGAATTTATGACCTTTAATTTTGCTATGCAAGCTATTGATCAAATAATTAATTCCGCTGCTAAAACTCATTACATGTCTGGAGGATTGATATCGTGCCCTATTGTTTTTAGGGGGCCAAATGGCGCCGCTGCAAGAGTTGGAGCACAACATTCACAATGTTACGCAAGTTGGTATGGGCATGTTCCTGGTTTAAAAGTGATTGCTCCATATTCAGCATCAGATCATAAGGGATTGCTAAAAGCAGCCATTAAAGATCCAAATCCAGTAGTATTTCTTGAAAACGAAATGTTATATGGCGACTCTGGCGATGTCCCAGAAGAGGAATTTACAGAGGAAATCGGTAAGGCAAAAATTGTAAAACAAGGAAAAGATGTAACAATTGTAACTTTTTCCATACAAGTAAAATTTGCACTACAGGCTGCAATTGAATTGAAAAAATATAACATTGATGCCGAGGTAATTGATTTAAGAACAATACGCCCTCTAGATACTGAAACTATTATAAATTCAGTAAAAAAGACTAATCGCATTGTTACTATCGAAGAGGGGTGGCTCTTCTCAGGGATAGGTTCAGAAATATCTGCAATTGTGTCCGAAAAGGCCTTTGATTATCTTGATGCACCAATAATGAGAGTTGCTGCAAAGGATGTCCCTTTGCCATATGCACAAAATTTGGAAAAAATGGCCCTTCCTTCTGTTGACAATATAGTAGAAAAGACCAAAGAAGTTTGTTATCAAAATCAATAACGGCATTTAATTTATGATATTAGATAAAAAATTTAATCCATAATGTTCTGCTGCAAATTCTAAAATTGACAAATTCAAAATTATAATTTACTACTTAAGTTATTAAGTAGTAGGATAGCGTGGTTTTTTATATATGGACTTACAAGACAACAATGATAATGAAAATTTATCAAAAGAAACATTTTCGGAAAACAATAAATTATCAATCAGTAAATACACAAACAAAAAGATATTGCTAATAGCAATAATTTTATTGATTGGAGCGCCAATTTTAGGTATTTTATTCTATAAATACAGCCAAGTTAAATCTATTGAAAATGAAGAGATTAGTAAAAATACAAAGACAGAGCCCCTTTATTATGACCTAAGCCCCATAGTTGTTAATCTAGATACTAATGGTCAGGAAAGTAAATTTTTAAAAATTTCTATCACTCTAATGTTTGATAATAATGCCAGTTTAGAAGCTGCTAAAAAATTAGAGCCAAGCTTAAGAGATGAGTATTTTGTTTTTTTACGTCAGCTTAGACCTTCTGATGTCACTGGAGCAGTGGCACTTTATAGATTAAAAGACAGTCTGTATTTAAGAACAAATAAAGTTATTTATCCTACAGAAATTAAAGATCTATTGATTCAAGATATATTAATTCAATAATTTGTATATATGGTATTAAGGCAAATGGTAAGCACAAATAAAAAAGAGAATTCTATACAGATTTCTAAGCCTAATAATGATAAGAATTTCAATTTATTATTAAGTGGAAAGCATGACTCTATTTTGAATTTCCCCCTACTAAATCAAATATTTGAATTTTTACAACGAGATCTCTCTAAAATTTTAAAAAATTTCTTAAATTGCGATACAAGTGTCGGACTTAATGAAAATAAAAACATTGAATTCGAAACAGCCACTAACGCTATTCAATACCCATCCATGATTGGTGTTATAGAAGTTGAAAATAGTGAAGATTCTAACAAGGCATTAATAATCTTTGAAAACCAATTTATTTATACAATCTTAGACATTCTATTGGGAGGAGGAGATTATAACTTTAAATTAAAAGTTCACGCAAGACCCTTTACACAAATAGAAAATGGAGTTCTAAAAGATTTTATAAAAATAATGTTAGATTCAATTAATCACTCTTTTGGTAAAGTTTCTAGTGTGCAGTTTAAATTTAAGAGATTAGAAACTGGCCCCAATTCCATCTTAATAACAAATCCCAAAGAATATTGCAAACTTCTTACAATGAAGATCAATCCTTTAAATAGGGAGGGGGGATTTGTCAAATTATTAATGCCATATTCAACATTAAGTCCTTATAAAACAGAATTGAGTAAAACTTCTCTAAAAAGCAGAGATTTAAAAGAAAGGGAAAAATGGTTTCAATATTTTGAAAATACAGTTAATAATTCAAAATTAAATATTAAAGTTCAACATACAGAAAAAATACATAGTTTGAAGGATTTATCAAATGTTGCGGTTGGTAGTACAATAATTTTGAATAGAATGAATAATGAAAATTGGGACCTAGTTGTGAATGATTTTAAGGTTTCTAATTGTAAATTAGGTCAAATTAATAATAGAATAGCAGTTGAAGTACTTGATCAGATCGATGCTTCCAAATTTTTAGATTAAATATATGGAATTGATTTTAAATAGTGTTGTACTAATATTGCTTTGCTTAGCTATTGCTTATTGTTGGAAATTAAATAAAAAAATTCAAGATTTGCAAAATAGCAGGGGAGATATTAAGAATTTGATAAAAAGTCTAGATGCATCTATAAACGGTGCTAATAATAACATTGCTGAGTTTAAAAAATTAACAAATCGGTCTATTATTGAAATGTCTGATTATATTAAGCAATCTGAAGAATTGTCAGGAGATCTTAGCTTTTTGATTGAGAGGGCTAATAGTTCAGCTGATGAACTGGAATTAAAGATCAAGAAAGCATCTGCGTTAAGTAAAAAAACATCTGTCAAAAAAAGCTCGGTATCTAAGAGTCCTAAAAATACAAGTGTTACCACCAAAAAAAAGAATTTAGAGAAATTATAATATACAATGCTTAGATTATTACCATATTTACTTATATTGTTAGTCTGCCTGTTTTTTTCAAAGCTCATGAATGTGATGGAAGAATATGTAGGAATTTTAAATATTCAAGAATCTAAAGCTCAGCTTGATAAACCAGATTTAAAAAAAGAGGACCCAAAGGACTTAAACATTAATAAAGAGGCAAATATTGAAAATTTGAAAAAGACCGATACATCTTCAAATATTCAAAATGATTTCCAATTGAACTCTGAAAAACAATTATTGCAACAACTAAGAAAAAGAAGGAAGCAAATAGAAAGCGATAAAGATGAGCTACCTGCAGAAAAAATGGCTTTAGAATCGATTAAGCAACATATTGATAATAGACTGGACGTATTAGAAAATCTTCAAAACAAACTAAAGCCACAGTTTAATAATAACAATCAAAATGATGGTAAAAAAATTCTGAAGTTAGTTAAGGTATATGAAAGTATGAAGCCCAAAGAAGCTGCTAAAATTTTTAATGATTTGCAAATTGGAGTGCTAGTAGAAATGACTTTAAGTATGAAGGAATCACGACTAGCAGCAATACTTTCAGAAATGAAACCCGAAAAAGCTAGAGAATTAACATCAATTTTAGCAACTCAAAGTGATATTGCGGAATATTAGCAATTAATCTTGTGTTAAAACTTAAATTATATTACAATGTCATTTTGATTATTCTCATTAATACGCTGTTTACATGAATAAAAAATTAAATTCAGTCATTAATTACCCAGCATTGATTGTGATTATTATATATCCACTCATCTTGGGAGTGATTGCTACACTGTATGGTTATAGATATGGGATAGGTAAATTTGAAATTATATCAATCATTGCAACTTATTACATTATCAATATATCAGTTGGTGTTGGATTGCATAGATTATGGTCACATAATGCATTCAAAACAAAAAAGTGGGTAGAAGTTGTTTTAGCATGTTTCACTGCTGGAACCTTACAAGGGCCTATATTAGCTTGGGCCTCAGATCATATGTTGCATCATAAATATACCGATCAAGATCAAGATCCTCATTCAGCTCTAAAATTTAAAAATAAATTTATAGGGTTTATGTGGTCTCATATGGGTTGGATGATTTTTTCAGATTTAAAGCTTAAGAAAATTGATAAACTAGCTCTTGCAAAATTAGGTAGAAATAGAGTGGTTTTATGGCAATTTAGGCATTATTGGAAGATAGCAATATTTATGAATACAGTGTTACCCTTTACAATTGGTTATTTGATTGGTGGAGATTTAAGGTATGCGCTCGGTGCATTTATATTTATGGGAGTAGGTAGAGCTATACAGCAACAAGCAACATTTTGCGTAAACTCAGTAGTGCATATGAATATCGGATCAAAAGAGTATTATTATGGTACCGCAAGAGATATATGGTGGTTATTCTTTTTGTTACTAGGTGAAAATTGGCACAATTTCCATCATGCTTTTGCAAATGATTATAGAAATGGTCATAAATGGTATCATTTAGATATCCACAAATGGGTTATTGTTTTGATGGCTAAAATTGGGTTAGCTAGCGATTTAATTGTAACATCAAAGTTAAGAATTGAATCAATGAAAGAGCAAGTAAGAAAAAAAACTATCGCTAATTTGCAAGAAAAAGTGGATTTAATTGAAAAAGCAAGTAAGTATATTCATGCAAAGGCTGCGGCTAAATTAAAAATGGCAGAAGAATCGGCCGTAAAATTAGCAGGTGATCTACATGAAAACCTGGATAATGTGATTGTTAAAGCTAAGGGGATAATGAAGTTTGCTCAAGACCTAAGACTAAGAGATAATATAGAGGAAAATTTAATAATAATTTTATCTAGTAAATATAACGAGTTAAAAAAAGCTGCACAAAAATTAGAGATTTAAGCTGCATCTTTTTAAATGTTTTTATAAATTCGGGGCATAGCGCAGTCTGGTAGCGCACCTGGTTTGGGACCAGGGGGTCGGGAGTTCAAATCTCTCTGCCCCGACCATATATAATTTTAACTATTTTTGATGACTACCCTTATTAAAAAGCCAATCTTTTCTTCTG
>CAJQNX010000013.1 GCA_905479795.1 uncultured Candidatus Midichloriaceae bacterium
TGGAACTATAAGAGGGGCTCTTGCCAAAATGTTACTCACACAGGATCAGGCTGATAAACTAGTTAATGTATTAAGTGGTGGTGAAGCTGCAAGGGTGTTATTTGCGAAAATCATGCTTGAAGAAGCCAATGTTTTAATACTTGATGAACCTACAAATCATCTAGATTTAGAAAGTAGAATCGCACTAGCAAATTCATTAAAAGCTTTTGATGGAACAATTGTATTTGTGAGTCATGATAGACACTTTATATCTACAATTGCGGATAGAATTATTTTTTTACATAAGGGGAAAACTATAGATTTTTCTGGTAAATACAGTGAATTTAGGAAAAAATATAGTAAATTTTTTGAAGCATAATAGACTTTGATTTATCAAAAAAATATTAGATATAATTTACAATGGTGACACAAGCCATACAGCATATAGCTCCCAAATTAACTGATTAATGACGTTAGGTGCAACTTTGGGGTCTTATAATGAAGCAGTATATCCACGTTTTGCTGCAACTCATGGAGTTGAAGAAAATTAGAATTGAAGAGGAAAATCATAAATATTTTCTTGATAATATTGATAGGCAGTAGGATGAAATTAAAAAAAGGGGTTGAAGTTTTATAATAAGAGACCGTATTCAACATTTGTTGGAGTTGCTCCAGAAGAGCTTTATTATAGTGATAATTCTATTGGATCAAAGCCAAAGGATAATAAATTTATAGCCTAATTTTAACAATGGAACTTATCTGCTGCGAAATTATCCAGCCAACTAAGAGTAGGGGGCGCCTCTGTGAATCTGATGAATGCATGACAACAGCATATAACCAAATTTGTTACACTTCAAATTAGGATGGTTTATAAGTTGCTCAAATTTTTAATCTGCTTAGTGAAAATTTCGGTCTCTTACGACCTGGTATTTTATAATTTTATATTTTTGTAATATTGTATATCTATATGAGTAAGCCAATCGTATATACAGTGATTTTAATAGCTATAAATATTGTTACCAGATGCTACTAAAATTATTTTTATTTTAATAAAGGTATTGGAAATTCGCTATTGTTGCTATATATTATCTCTATATCACTATGAAATATTTAAATGAACAAAACCAATTTTTTTAAAAAAGTCTTATTTACGTTATTATTTGTATCTAATTTTACCTTTGCAGGAGCATACAGCTTAAAAGATGCAGTTAATTCAACTTTATTAAATAATGAAGGATTACAAATAGAGAAAAAGAAATTAGAGATTGCAATTTTAGAAAAACCAAAAGCTGCAACAGAATTTTTACCGAGTATAAATATTGACTTGAACAAAACATTTTATAACCCAAACAATGCTGAAGATACGCCATATAATGGCAAATCATCATTTAACAATGAATCGTTTGGGTTGAGTATTCAGCAAGATATTTTTACAGGAGGCTCTACAATTGCAAAAATTGCATCAGCTGATGCAAAAATAAACTCTGCATATCAAATTTACAATAAAGCTTTGAACGATATGATATTAAAAGCAATTCAAAATTATCAGAATGTTTTAACATATAGAGAACTTGTTAAAGTTCAGCAAACAAATGTTGATATGGCTCAAAAAAGCGTTGAAAAAGCTACAATAACGGTAAAAACAGGAGCTGAAACAAAAACTTCACTATTTTTGGCAAAAGCTAATCTAGCATCCATGAAAAGTAATTTAGAAGATTATTTAGTAGGAAAAACCCAAGCAGAGTCAAATTTTCAATATCTTGTTGGAGAAAAAGCTCCCACAATTATGGAGCCAATTGAGATCAAAAATTATGCAAAAATTAAAAATTTTGATAAATTCACAACTTTGGTAAACACTCAAAACCCAGATTTAATAAAAGTAAAAAGTGATTTTAAAGCATCAAAGCAAGGAGTAAATATTGCAGCAGCTGCTTTATTGCCACAAGTAAATTTATTTGCAAATGCTTCAAGATCAAAACAGTCTGATAATAACCTCCTGACACCTGCTTTTAAAGGTAATACGTATGGTGTTGGCGTAAATATTCCACTGCTATATAAAGGAGGAATTCAATATTTAAATATATCGGAAGCGAAGAAGAAAAGTAAAATCACTGAGATTAGCGTTAGAGATGTGGTTTCTAAAATCAGATCGGATGCAGTGAGTACTTGGAATAAGTATATATCAAGTGAAAATATTTATGAGTCATCACGTGTTGCTGAGGATAATTTTTACCAAACATATTTAAGCACTCAATCAGAGTTTGATGTGGGCGCAAAAACATTAATAGAAGTAATTAATAGGCAGAGAGATTACAATGATAATACTATAAAAAGATTATCAAAGGAAAGGGACTATAAAGTATCCTTGTTTGAAATATACAATTTGATTGGTAATTTACCTAAGGTCATTCAAAATAGTGAGGTGCTAAAAAAAGTGAAGATAGAAAATAAAAAGTTAAAATAAATGATTGGAGATGATTATATAATAGATAGGTACAAGCTTAAGAATAGCGTTAATAAATGGAAATTTATCGCTTTAATTTTATTGCTTATTGCCTTATTTACGATTTTTTATCATAAAGATGACGGTGTATCTAGAATAAAATCAGATTACATTGCAAGCATCGACATAACAGGCATGCTTATGCAAAATAAAGAAACTATCAAATCTTTAAATAAAATTGCAAATGATAGCAACATAAAAGCAGTTTTAGTAAATATAAATAGTTCGGGTGGAACTGGAGTTGGTGGTGAGTCACTATATAGAGAGTTCAGAAAAATTGCGGAGAAAAAGCCTATTGTTGCTTCAATTGGAGAAATAGGTGCATCTGCTGCATATATGGCTGCAATAGGAACAGATAGAATATATGCATATGACATTAGCCTCGTTGGATCTATAGGTGTAATAATAATGAATATTGAGGTGGGAGAATTTGCAAAAAAACATGGAATAAATCTAGAGTTAATAAAATCCTCTCCTTTAAAAGGTATCCCTAATTATTTTGAAAAGCTAAATAGTCAACAAAAAGAATACGTGCAAAGTTTAGTTGATGAATCAAATAAATATTTTATAGGACTAGTGAAGAAAAGAAGAAATCTATCTGAAGATGATTTGAAAAAAGTATCTGATGGAAGAATCTTTACTGGCAGTAAAGCAAATCAACTAAAACTTATTGATCAAATAGGTGATGGTGCTGATGCTGTGAAATGGCTTAAAAGTAAAGAAAATCTTAAAAATTTAGAAGTGAAAAATTATAATTTAGTTAAGCCAGCATCCAAATTAGAAAAATTAATGGAGTATACGGGTAATGTTAAATTGATTTTTTCCACCATTTTCAATACAATATTATCTTAACCAATATAGACTAAAATAGTCAGGATGGCTTATTTTTCAAATAAATTTTATAAAATTATCTTTTTTCTACCACTTATAACATCTCTTAACCTATATACTGTCACTTCAAATGCTTTGCCAGCTCCTCTTTCTAAGGAACAATTACTTAGGGAAAGTACTGTCATCGCCAGAGTAAAGGTTATTGGAGTGGCAAAAGTTGGTTATGTTAAAAATGCCATTAAATACCAAGCTTGGCTTAAGATTATCAAACCTATTAAGGGAGAGGTAATTGTCAATGACACCATCATTGTAACTTGGCATAGATTTGATAAAAAACTTATTGGCAGTTGGGCAATAGATTATTATCCTGATGAAGAGCTAATAACTTATTTAATTTGGGATCGTGATGAAAAATCTTATAAAAATATTTCATGGAATTCTGTTGATAAAATACAATCATCTGGTGAAAAATTACCGACAAATAATGGGGAAATAACTCTATATTCAGAACCTTCCAATAACTTAAAACGCTAAAAATGGTAGTCCTAGATAGTTGGTCAGTTTTGCAACTTTGAGAAGGATAAGCTCCATGTTTAAAATATTAAGCTGCACATTGCTATCCACTGGCATTTAACCGATAAAATTACCTCTATAATATAGCTCTTCTGGAATAGCTTCAACAAATGTTGAATGTGGTCTTCATATTGTATAAAATTCAAATCACGTAGCAATAGTTCTTTTTAATTGGGGGTAACATAATCAAATTCCTGAAGATATATGCGCTCATATTTAAGAGAGATCCATAATCTTGCAATAAAAACATTAGTCATCTAACATTCTTTGCCATCCATTGATATTTGTATATCCAATTAATTGGTTACGGAATGTTAAAGAGAAATAGCGAATTGCAAATGAAATTATCAGAAATAATAACAATTATGATAAGCTATTATGCTTTAAGAATAGTATGTTTCAAGCATTATTATTACTATTGAAAAACGAGCGTAAGGATTGTTCTTAAATTAATGCTTCAAAAGCGTTCTCTGCTAGAAACTATATTCTCTTCTATGAAGTCCCCTAAGAACTTTTCTAAACACAGACCGCCCATTAACGCTTTTTTCCATTTTTTAGCTGGATTAATAAATTGTCAACTAAGGTCAGACAAACCTATTTTTTATAAAAATTTATTTATTAATCCTTAACTCCTATTTTGGATTATATTGAGTTAAACAAAATTGTTTTACATCCATGATCTGGAATTGAGGTAATAATATAATTAAGAAATAGGAAAATGAAGATAACTCGTTGTACTCAGTTGTCTTGAGTTTGTGTAATACAGAAATATCTTAATAAAGCTGCGCTGATTATAAATATCGAAATACCAAGTGAAAAATAGTAATAATTTGCTCCAGCATTTACGATAAGCTGTGAAGTTTGGTAAAATATAATTGATACCGAATATGCAGAAAGGGTAGACCATAAAGCAGAAGCTACGGCCCATTTTTTGCCTATCTCATTAGATATTACACCAAAAACTGAAACACACGGAAAATATATTAAAATGAATATTAAATATGATAAAACAGCAAGTTTATCATCAAAATTATTTAATATGTTTTTTATTATTTTATTACTTACTTCATGGTCATTAAAGTAATCCTTTTTAGTGTCCTCATTTCCCAAATAATACAATTTGTCAAAATTATCTGTAAAAATATCTACTATTTTTTTAGGAATACTTAAAAAGGCTTTTTTGTATTTTGAGAAAATACTAAAGTTTGTTACTGAATCAGGATCATTAGATTTATCTGCATATAAAGAAATTAATGTTCCTACTACAACTTCTTTTGCAAATATCCCAGTAATTATTCCAACGGTTGCTGGCCAGTTTTTTTCTTGTAAACCCATTGGTTTGAAAATAGGGGTTAATTTTCTTCCAATTACATTAATAACATTTTCATTATCATACGTTCCGAATTCATTTTTAATTGGAATTTTTATAGTATTGACTAAATGAACAATAAAAAAAACTACTATAATGGTTTTACCAGCTCCAAAAATAAATGATTTAGTTTTTAAGAAGCTACTATTTATTATTGTTTTTAATTTGGGTAATTTATAATCTGGCAGTTCTATTAGCATGTTGGAATCAATGATTTTTTTAGACATATTTTTCACTAATAGACCTGTTAATATTGCCATTAAAATTCCAATAATATAGAGAATAAAGATGATGTTTTGCGTATTGTTTGGGAAAAAGATATAACAAAAAAGAGTGTATACAGCAAGCCTAGCTGTGCAAGAGACGAAAGGGGACATCATAATGGTGGAAATTCTTTCATTATGATTGTATAGAACCCTAGTCCCTGTTATAGCTGGCACATTACACCCTAATCCAATAATTAGAGGCAAAAATGAGTGCCCTGATAAACCTAAAAATCTCATGATTTTATTTGCTATGACTGCTGATCTTGCAATGTATCCGCTATCCTCCAAGATGGATAAAAATATATACATGGTAGCTATAATAGGAATAAATGATGTAACTGTTTGAATTGCACCCCCTAATCCATAAATTAATATATTAAGCCAATCAGAAGTATAAAATTTAGATGTAATAAATAAAGGTATGTCTATGAAGGTAGCCTCTGCTATTAAACCAAAAAATTCTTGAAAAGCGCCACCTACATTGATGCAAAAAACAAACATTAAGTATAATACGATCAAAAAAATTGGAACGCCTAGGATTTTATTTAACACTATATTATCTATTTTATCAGAGAATGATTCAGCGTCAGTAGCCTCATTTTTACAAACTTTTTTGAAAAATTTCTCTATAAGGGCATATCTGCAATTTACTAAAACAAAATCTGATGTTTGCCCAAATTCTTTTTCAATATTATTGCAAATATTATTTGCAAACTTTTTTATTTTATCACCATAATTGACGTAATTTCCTTCAATGATTATAATTTTGTCGCCATTTGATATTTTATCTAATTTATTAGTATTGAGAAATCCTTCTAAATTTGAATAATACTCTTTAATTTTTTTAGGATAAAAATCAAATATATCTATGTTATTTTGAATATTTTTGTTTTTTATTAAAAACTCTTTTAGTTTATTGATATCATTTATTTTTTTTGCTGATATCGCTATAACTGGGCATTTTAATGTTTTAGATAATTTTTCCTCATTAATTGTTATACCCGTGTCTTTAGCTATGTCATCCATGTTCAACACGATAATAACTGGTATTTTCCTCTCAATTAATTGAGAGGTTAGATATAGGTTTCTTTTGAAATTTGCACTATCAATTACGTTAATGAGGAAATTAAAATTTTCCTCTTTGATATAATTAATAGTAATATCTTGATCCAAAGAAGTTTTTCCGCCAATACCTAAAGAATATAGCCCTGGCAAATCTATAAGTTGAATCTCGCAACTTTTAAACTTAAATATTCCAGTTCTTTTTTCAACTGTTACTCCCGACCAATTGCCTGTTTTTTGCGCCAGACCGGTTAATTGGTTGAATATTGTGGATTTTCCTGAGTTGGGGTTTCCAATAATACCAACGGATAATTTTTCCATCCTGATATTGCCTCTAATTTAACTTGCTATTTGAGTAGTGATTAATTTATGAGCAATAGAATTATCCAATGCATATTTAATACCTTCACACTTTATTATGGAGGAACCAAAATTATTTTTTTGAAGTAATTTTATTTTTATTTTCGGTAATATTCCAAGTTCCATTAATTTAAGTTTTTGGATTTTATTTAGTGAAAATTTTTCTATTATAAAGTGAGTTCCTTTATTTAATTTACTAATAGAGTTATTTTTCATAATTGCAATTGATAATCATTCTTGATAAGAATTTAGATTGTATTTCATATATTGTCAAGAATAACTTTACATAATATCTTCTTAAATTTTGGGCGCATTATGAGATGGTACAGAGGTTGGAGAAGCAGTATTAAATTAACATCTTGTTGCATTAATCATTATGAGGTGTATAAAAATATAGAATTGTATATAGACGTTTTGCAAGTGAGGCTGAGACTTCTTTAGTCGAATGCAAAATTCTTTATACGCCATTGTTTCATTAGATTTAATGGACACACTAAACGTTATTCCAAGGCGCTGGATATGATCGTTCATTCTTTATGGATGTTATTTTATCAAAATCTCTTTCTATCCACTTTTATTTAACAATGTATAAGTTTTGTATTGAGTTGCTGTTAATCATTTTTATAATTAGCCTTGATTAATACTACTAATGATATTAATGCGGCAATTATTGCATATATTTCCATTGGATAAATAGTAGTATCATAAAAAATACTCACTAATCTAACGCCAATTGAGCTTAAAAACATTTCAAATGTTATCATGACCGCTGAAGCGCTGCCTGATAGCTTTGGTACTGCACTGACTATTTTATGAGTGGCATTGCCGAAAATACATGCGATTCCGCAAAGATATGGAATTTTAATTAATTGAATGCTTAGTGCAGTTAAATAGCCAATCCATTCACCAATTATCAGGGTAACACTGCTAAGAACAATTAAATATAAGGAATATTTTATGATGTTATTTGTAGAAAAATAATTAACTAGTTTGTTACATATTAATCCTCCAATAACAAACATCGAGGCACCCAGGGCCATTAACAATCCACAATTTTCAATACTTGTGCTATGAGTCTCTACGAATAATAAAGGTAAATTTGTGATGTTCACAAATGCAATAGAAACCATTAAAACTTTAATTATTAAAAATTTTGTATATGTCGGATTTTTAAATAATGTTAGATAGTTTTCTAAAATATTTTTGAGATTAATTGTCGTTTTTTTACTTTGTAAAGTTTCTGGTAATAAAAATATACTATATATAAATAATAACAAACCCAAAGAAGCTATCAGTTGAAAACTATATCTCCAACCTATAATATTTCCAACATATCCGCCAAGCGCTGGGGATATAGCAACCATGGTTCCAATAATTATATGAAGAGTGATAATTGCTTTTTCAAACGCCTTACCTTTATAAATATCGTGTACAATAGCGTTTCCAACTGACCATGAGACACCTGCTCCTAATCCTTGAATAAATCTTAAAATAAATAAAATATATATTGAATTTACAAATGATATGCTATACGAGGCAATTGTAAAGCAGGCTATTCCAAATAAAACTAATTTTTTTCTACCCCATGCATCAGATAGTGTGCCATAGATAATTGAGGAAACACCAATCCCAAAGACATTAACAGCAGCGCTAAATTGAATTAATGATTCATTAACCTGAAATTCTTGTCTAATATTGGAAAGCAATGGCAAATAGAAAAATATAGCGAGGTCAAATACTGAAATTGTCGCAATGACAATAAAAAAAATACTACTTTTTTTATGTTTATTAAATAACATAATGCATATCTAAATAATTGGATACAGAGAAGAATGTATATACTCTTATACTGATACTGTAAAGGGCAATAAGCTAATCTTGGGAAGTAGCAGAAAAATCAATTCATTTTGCTAAAGTATATAAAGAAATTAGCATTATTATAATTAGTATTGCAACAATCTTTAGCTGATTATCTTTTAGAGAATTGAAATTTCTTTCTAGCTTTGGGTTGTCCATATTTTTTTCGTTCCACTTTTCTACTATCTCTAGTAAGAAAGCCACCACTTCTTAGTGTGCTATGGAACTCATCGCTAATTTGATTTAATGCCTTACTTATCCCATGCCTAATAGCTCCTGCCTGACCCGACAAGCCACTTCCTAAAACTTGGCATACTATATCATAGGAACCTTGTGCTTTAACAATGTCGAAAGGTTGGTTAATAATCATTCTATAAATTGGTCTCTTAAAGTAGTCTATAATACTTTTGCCATTTACTGTTATCTTACCCGAACCTTTTTTTAGCATCCAAACTTTCGCAATTGCTGTTTTTCTTTTTCCAGTAGCATAAATTTTATCCGTTACTACTATTTTTTTACTTTGTTTTTTTTCCGTAATCATTGATTTACTTACGGATCCAGTTTTAGTCACAGTTTTTGATTTAGGTTTTACCTGAGGCGCAACCTTAACTTTGCTTTCCTCTTTTTGAATCTTTTTTACGATTTCTTCTTTGTTAGTCATAACTACTATTTAACAGGGTTAATTAAAACAGGGCTTTGTGCTTCGTGAGGATGATTTTCACTAGCATAGACATGCATGCATTTGAATTGCTGTCTTGCAAGGGGGCTCTCCTTGGGTAACATTCTTTTTACGGCCAATTGCAACATCCTTTCTGGATGCTTGCCTGATATTAGATCAATAGCCTTAATTTGCTTAATTCCTCCAGGAAATCCTGTATGTCTATAATAAATTTTTTGTTGAAATTTTTTGCCGGTCAATTTTAATTTGTCAGCATTTATCACAACAACATTGTCACCACAATTAATGTGCGGTGTGAAGTATGGCTTATGCTTGCCACGTAAAATTTTTGCAATTTGTGACGCAAGTCTTCCTAAGATTTGATCCTTCGCATCAATTAGTAGCCATTTTTTTTGCACATATGAAGGTTTTGCAAAAAATGTACTTGATAGTTTTGTACTCATAAAATAATTTATTATCTCTAAAAAACTTTAGTAGTATATGAATATACATAAAACAAAAGTTATTACAACTTATTAATTACAAATTTAGTATTTAATATAGTAATTTTTGTTGTATTGTAAATACCTACACATACTATCTATTTTTTAGCTAAATATGCGTTTGTATTGACAATTTAATATAATAGCCAAATCACTTGAAATTATAAAAATAGTTGACAGAATGCAGGCTTGAATTATATAATCAATTTGATTAACTATGTAGCGTGTTATCAAATTTCTAACTTATTTTTTATTATTATGCTCTGTATCGACCATTCATACTCTGCTACTAAAGTAGAAGTCGGAGATGCTTTTAGTGAACCTATAATTGATTTCAAAAACCACAGAGCTTATATATCGCAAAATTTATTGAAAGGGAAATTGTTAATTTTAAATTTAAAAAACAATACAATTGAAAAAAGAATCTTGGTAAGCAGCCACCCCTTTAAACCATTATTAAGTGATAAATATAATAGATTATATGTAGTAAGTAAGTCTAAAAATATTGTAGAAATCCTGGACTTGAATAGATTGAAAATTACAGATCAAATAAATTTGATGTATCAGCCGGATGGAGGGAGTGTAATTTCAACTAAATTATCTCGTATATATGTTCCTCATGATAAGCATGGAATGATATCCGTAATAGATATGAAATCTAATAAAGTGGTAAACACAATAAATGTAGGGGCTGCTATTAATGGAAAATTGGTTTTAGTTGATGACGAATCAAAATTGCTGATTTCAAGTCATAGCACTGGATCAATTTATATTGTTGATTTAAATTTAAAGCATGAATAAAATTTTGTATAAGAGTTAATAGTGTGAATATTATTTATGTAAAAGTAATAACGTTGTTAGCTATTTCAAATATTTTTATGATTTTTGCATGGTATGGTCATCTTAAATTTAAGGGCTACAATGTATTTTTGGTAATATTGGTAAGCTGGTTAATTGCATTGCCAGAATATTTTTTTCAAGTGCCGGCTAATAGGCTGGGGCATGCACAGCTAAATGCATTTCAATTAAAGGGATTACAAGAGATTATTAATCTAATAATATTTGTTTTATTCTCAATATTATATTTGGAAGAACCATTTACTATAAGGCAATTTATTGGTTTTTTCTTTATGTCAGTAGGTTTGTATTTTTGCTTTTCCAAATAAAGTTATGGCGAAAAAGTTTGTTATTAAGGAAGTTTAGAAAATTCATTGAAAAAGAGGTGAGAAAGCTATGACTATACCTCTTTTTTGAGGAGTGTTTAATAAAAGATAGAAAAAGCAAAAGCAGCGCTGTTGGCAATTAGAGAAGAAAGGAGATTGAGTGAGATATCAGCGACGCACGCCTTGCCTTCTTCAGCATGTGTAGAAATTTTAAAGATGATAATCTCTATATATACTAGCGCCTAATGAAAATATTGCTTATTTATTACAAAACATCCTTATATATAGGAAATGTTACAATTAGATTAGCTAGTAGGAAAAAAAATTAAATAATTTGATTATAGTGTGAAATTAATCATTATTTTGTGAATTTTAGTTAGTACAACCATAAATTAGCTTGAAGGTTTATCAAATTGATATTAGTTTCATTTACAATAATGGGTTAGGTTTGAAAAATAATGGTATCAAGAGTTTATACTGTCTCTTTTCTGGGATTAAAAGTTGAAGAAGTTGAAGTGCAAGTGCATATTGGAGCTGGTTTGCCAGCTTTTTTTATTGTGGGACTTGCCAATAAAGCAGTTGCAGAATCAAAAGAAAGAATTAGATCTGCATTTATAAGTATGGGTCTATCTCTGCCTGCTAAACGTATTACGGTTAATTTAGCTCCTGCTGATTTAAACAAAGAAGGTAGCCATTATGACTTGCCAATTGCCGTTGCTCTGCTTGTAGAAATGCAAATTATATCGCAAGAAGAAATAGAAAATTACGTTATACTTGGGGAGTTATCATTAAGCAGTTCAATAAATAAAGTTACAGGAATTTTACCTACTGCTATTTGGACACATTCAAAAAATAAAGGATTGGTATGCCCTTATGATAATAGCCAAGAAGTGAGTTGGTCAGGCAATGAAGATGTCATTACTGCAAAAAATATAATAGAAATAGTAAATCACTTCACAGGTAAACAGGATATTCCTAAAATAATAAAGAAAGATCCTGATGTTGAGTTGAAAAAATATCCTAATTTAAAGGATGTTAAAGGACAGCATGCTGCTAAAAGAGCCTTAGAGATAGCTGCTGCAGGAAGACATAATATGATAATGATTGGTCCACCAGGTTCAGGGAAATCAATGCTTGCTAAAAGGTTGCCTGGTATTATACCGAAAATGACTATGGATGAAATACTTGAAACTAGCGTAATTGCCAGTTTATCTGGAACACTTGAAGATCAAGGGTTGATTACAAATAGACCCTTTAGATCACCACATTGTAATGCTTCATTACCCTCAATGATAGGGGGTGGTAAATTAGCAAAGCCTGGTGAAATTACCCTTAGTCATCTAGGGGTCTTATTTTTAGATGAGCTGCCAGAATTTCAAAAAAATGTCCTAGAGTCATTAAGGCAACCTATAGAAGATAGAAATGTAACCATTTCAAGAGTTAATAATCATATTTCTTATCCTGCAAATTTTCAATTAATTGCAGCTATGAATCCATGTAAATGTGGGTATTATGGTGATGATCACTTGCAGTGCAATAGAGCTCCAAAATGTGTGGATGATTATAAGAACAAAATTTCTGGACCACTATTTGATAGGTTTGATATTCAAATTGAAGTACCAGAAATTAATGCTATGGAATTGGAAAATATTAAAGAAGGAGAAGATTCAAAAATAGTATTAAAAAGAGTAGTGGTAGCTAACGAAATTCAATTAAAAAGATACAGTGAATCCGGTATATCAAATAATTCTGAATTAGAAGGACAAGAATTGAGCAAACATATCGTACTTGACTCAAGATCAAAAGAAATATTTCATACGGCCATGAAAAAATTTAAATTTTCTATGCGAGGTATGAATAAAATTCTTAAAGTCGCAAGAACTATTGCAGACTTAGAACAATCAATTAACGTCAATCATTTTCATTTAGCGGAAGCGCTAAGCTATAGGGTCAAAAGTATTAAGGATGAGTAAATTAAGAAAATTATTTATAGCAGTAGTATTATATGTATTATATGGCATTGTTTCGCAATTATTGAAACATAGATACTGCCTTGACTGCACATCGGAAGAACTCACAGGACTTAAATTTATGTCAGGGTGCATTGCACTGATTATAACACTGTATTGTTGCTTTCTTATACTTTCAATACTTTGTAGCTTCGTCCAGCACATCATAGGGAAAGTTAAAAAGTTCAAGTAGAGCGCTATGTATGTTGCAAAAAGTAGTGTGAAGTGAACCCCAAAAAGAAGAGTTAAAGTTAAACAACTCTGATAAAATAAAAAACCCCATTCTTAATTTCCATATATGGAAAATTCATAACAACAATAAGTATAATTTTGGCAGTTAAATAACTTCAAATTATGGTAATCCAATAGCTAGGTCAAGTCAGATTTAAACAAGGAGTTATGATTGTAGTGTTGTAGTTTATCTATAACGAAAAACTATGATGTAGCAAGTTTATTTGCCTAAGCTAGCTTTTCATAAATTTGCAATGCCTATTTTTTGCAAATAAGGCAATTCATTTAAATTGATAAATATTTTTTTTTGTTTGAAATATACGATATCCCCTGTTTCAAGTTTTGCACTTAATTGAATTTTTATTCCAGAAGTGTAATTAACCTTTTCTTTTAGACATTCTAATTGTTCAATGCTATTTATAACGACCTTAACATTAATGCCTGATCTCAAAATTGCTTGATCGATATCTTCTACGCTTTCAGCGATAATTCTTACACCGGCATTATCTTTTCTTACTTCAACTGAAAAATACAAGCTATTTCCTTCTACTAAAAGTTCATTAGAGTTATAAAGTAACGCCTCATCAAAAATTGCTAAATCTATAATTCCTTTTAAGTCTGAGATTTGTAAAAATGCATATTTCCCTCTTGGTGTTGATCTAATTTTTTTTGAAATTAATACTCCTATTAATTTTATTTTTGACAGTGAACTTTCAATTTTATCAATGTCAATTGCTTCAGAAATATTTAATTTTTCAAAAAAGCATTTATATTTTTCGATAGGGTGGGTTGATATGTAATACCCAAAAGATTCAAATTCTGCGCTAAGCTTTTCTTTCTCATCCCATTTCTCGCACTCTTCAAGTTTTGGTCTAAATTTAGAATCACTAGATGCATCAAAAAATAAATCAAGTTGATCTTCATTATGATTTTTGGAGGTAGCATGTTTTAACAATATATTCATATTTAACAACAATGAGCTTCTGTTATTGCCGAAATTATCAAAAGCACCAGATTTTATTAAATTTTCCAAAATTTTCTTACTTAAGCTTATGTCTGATAACCTCTCAACAAAGTCAAAAACATCTTTGTACTTTCCATTTTTATCTCTCTCTTCAACCATTAAATCAATTGCCTTTTTTCCAACACCTTTGAGCCCAGCTAAGCCAAATCTTATTTTGTTGTCTTCAATAGTAAATTCAGATTTTGAGTAATTAATATCAGGCAATAAAATATCTATATCGAATTTTTTTGCTTCTATGATAAAAACATAAATTTTATCTGTATTATCAATCTCTAAATTAATTGATGAAGTTATAAATTCTAAGGTGTAATTTGCTTTTAAATATGCTGTTTGAAATGATATATACGCATATGCAGCTGCATGCGATTTATTAAAACCATAGCTGGCAAATTTATTTACAAGGTTAAAGATCTCTTCAGCCTTTCCTTTATCAATATGATTATCCACACAGCCTGTAACAAATTTACTTCTTTGTGCCTCCATCTCTTCTTTAATCTTTTTCCCCATAGCACGCCTTAACAAATCAGCCTCTCCTAAAGTATAATTTGCCAATATTTGTGCTATCTCCATCACCTGTTCTTGATATACAATAATACCATACGTTTCTTTCAGTACCGTTTCCAACAATGGATGGACATAATCAATTTCTTCTTTTCCATGCTTTCTATTTATGTAACTTGGTATATTGTCCATGGGACCTGGTCTGTATAAAGAGCCAAGTGCTATTAAATCACCAATGTTATCTGGCCCAATTTTTTTAATTGTCTCTCTCATGCCAGAACTTTCAAATTGAAAAACTCCAATACAATGTCCTTGCGATAACATTTCATAAGTTTTTTTATCGTCAATTGGAATTGTTTGTAGATCTAAATTTTTGCCACTTTTCTTTATTAAATTACAGGTCCAGGAAATCACTGTTAAAGTTTTTAAACCTAGAAAATCAAATTTTACTAGCCCTATCTTTTCAGCATATTTCAATGAATATTGCACCATTGGCATTGTTGCATTTGAATCTCGATAAAGTGCAACTATTTTAATCAGCTCTTTATCTCCTATTACAATACCTGCTGCATGTGTTGAAATATGTCTATTGACCCCCTCTAACTTTAAACTAGTTGAAATAAGCTTTTCTATAGAGGGATCACTTTTACATTGTAATTTTAGCTCCCTATCCATATCAACCGCTTCTTTAAGTGTAACTGGGTTTGCAGGATTACTTGGCACCATTTTACAAATTCTATCAACTTGGCCATATGGAATTTGCAATACTCTACCTACATCTCTTAAAACTGCCCTTGCTTGTAACTTTCCAAATGTAATGATATGTGCAACTTTATCCTCTCCAAACTTTTTCTTTACATAACTTATAACCTCGTCTCTTCTTTCCTGACAAAAATCTATATCAAAATCTGGCATAGACACCCTGTCAGGATTTAAAAATCTTTCAAAAAGAAGTCCAAATTTTATAGGATCAACATCACTAATTTGTAAACTCCATGCTACTATAGAACCAGCACCAGATCCTCTTCCAGGTCCAACTGGAATTTGTTGGCTTTTACTCCATTTTATAAAATCTGCAACAATTAAAAAATATCCACCAAACTCCATTTTATTTATTACTGAAAGTTCATATTTCAGCCTTTCAAAATATAATTTTTGCTTTTCTTCATCATAATTTTGATTATGTAATCTAGCATTTAAACCTTCTTTTGCCTGATTGGTTAATTCATCAGCTTCCTGTTTTTTTGTAGGATAAAATTTTGGTAGTAACGGCTTGCTCTCTTTAAGTAAAAAAGTACATCTTTTTGCAATTAATTTGGTATTATTTATTGCTTCTGGGATATCAGAAAATAGCTCTTGCATTTGACGCATACTCTTGAAGTATCCATCTGCACATGCCTTGTTTCTCTCTTCTTCCACTAAATACCTACTTTGAGTGATGCAAATCAGGGCATCTAGTGCATCTTGCATTGTTTGGCTAATATAATGCGTGGGGTTTGTTGCTACAATTGGTATATCTTTATCAATCGCAAGTTTTTTTATAAATGCATCAAATTCGGGATTAAATTTACTATCTAATCTAGTTAGTTCTAAATATAAATTTCCTTTGAATTTGCTTAATAATATATCTGTTAATTGCCTTGCCTCTTCTTTTCTACCTAAATAAAATAACTTTTCTATTGGTGAATTATTGCTGCCACATAAAATCAACAAACCTTCAGAATTATCAAATAAGTCATCAAGCAAAATATGAGGTATATGAGGATTATTTAAGTAACAATCACTAATTAATTTCATTAAATTTTCATAGCCAAGTCGACTTTTTACCAATAATAAGATATCTGCAAAATTTTCATTTTCCTTAGTTCCGAAATTTACAGTTACAACTGATCCAATAATAGGTTGCACTCCTTTTTTTTGGCATTCTAAAGAAAATTCCAAAGATCCAAATAGATTATTGTAATCAGTAAGGGCAATAGCAGGTATAATTTTATCAAAACAATGTTTAGCTAAATCTGGTAATTTAATAACACTTTTTCCAATAGAGTAATCAGAAAATGTTCTTAAATTTATAAACAATTGCATTTAAATTTTTTCACTATGTTTGTAATGACTAGCATGACATAAGGCTATTGCAAGTGCATCAGCTTCATCAGAAAGTTTTACAGCAATGTTAGGTAACCAATAATTTATCATTTTTATAATTTGTGATTTATCAGCATTGCCCGTGCCAGAAATGGTTTTTTTTACCTTTTTAGCTGCATATTCTACAAGTGGTATATCATTTTGAGAAATAGCAATCATTGATGCAGCCTTGGCTTGAGCAAGCATGATTGAACTTTTATTATTCACATTGACGTATGTATCTTCAATAGCTGCGTACTCTGGATTATAACTTTCTATAACCTGTAATACCTGATTAAAAATATGATTTAATCTTTGAGAATATTCCATTTTTGGAATAGTTTTTATAACTCCGGAGGCAATATATGTAAATTTATTAGCATTAATATAATCAATAAGACCCCATCCTGTAAAATTTAATCCTGGATCAATACCTAAAAATCTATTAATTATTTTTTCAGACATTAAGCTTTAATTTATAATTGCTATTAACGGACTGCACATCATCTAAATTATCAAGTGCATCTAAGAGTTTTAAAACTTTTTCACTATTTTCTTCATCTAATTCAACCGTTATATCAGAAATCCATTTTATTTCTGATTCAAGGGGCTTCCCGAATTTTTTTTCTAGATTTTCACTGATTTCAGAGTATTTTTCAGTGCTGCATAAAATTTCAATAATATCATCATCATCTATGCAATCATCTATTTCCAATTCTATAGCTACTTCAATTATCTCATTTTTATCTATATTTTTTCCTTCATATATAATGGAACCAACTTTTTTAAACATATATCCCACACTGCCTTGTTCGCCTAAAGCTCCCTCATTTTTACTAAAAGTAGACCTAACGTCACTTGCTGTTCTATTTTTGTTATCTGTTAAAGTTTCAACAATAATTGCAACTCCACCAGCTCCATAACCTTCGTATCTAATTTCTTCATAATTTACTCCATCTGTTGTAGAAGTTGCTTTTTTAATAGCATTATCAATTTTATCCTTAGGTAGATTAGCTTGCTTAGCGGTAATGATGGCTGTACGAAGTCTTGGGTTGAAATTTGGATCAGGCATTCCTGTTTTAGCCGCTACTATTATCTCTTTAACTGCACGAGTAAAAGCTTTAGATCTTTTTTTATCTTGAGCTCCCTTCCTATGCATTATATTTTTGAATTTTGAATGTCCAGCCATGTATTTAAAAAAACTATATTCCTGATAAAATACAATTATTAGAGAATTTATTCAACAGCAAAGGCGAAATAGAAAAGCAGAATTTTTTTAAAAACTATTTTTATAGACGTAAAGTCCGAGATTTGACTCTGTTTATACTAACTTTAATAACTCTCCATTTTTATCTTCTTGATCATTCTTCTTCTTTAAAATTAAAATAGGCTTTCAATATAACAACTAGATAATTAAATATTTTTAATCTTCTGTATGCCTTATAAATGAATATAATAATTCCAAATCATTGAATTTCTCCATTAACTTTTCAAGTTGATTTATATCTTTTACCGCGATAATGATTGAGCATTCAAAAAAATCCTCAAATTTATTTGTAGTCGTAATATTTACGATGTTGATCTTAAAATTAAATATGCAATTGACAGTTTCTCTTAAACTACCTACTTTGTTTGAGATAAGTAAAATAAGTTTAGAGTGATAAAATTTATTAGTAGAATCCTTCCAGTCAAATAGATTTATTTGATTAGTTTTTTCGTGAAAATATTTAACTTTTTCACACTTAATTCTATGAATACAACGTCCTTTATCTTTATCCAAAATCTCAATTGCTTGTTCTCCCTTTAGAGGATAGCAGCATTCAGAAAAATATAAATCAATATCTTTTGGTATTACTTTACCTAATCCACTCTTGTAACTCCCGTTTATTTTTCTTTTTAAAGTAGAGAAAAAGTTAAACACACTATAATTATTTTTTAGATATGGATATGAGGCATTTACTATATCATCTATTTTCAATTTATTTTGACCTATTAATAAAAAAAGTTCCTCCAAATCTTTGCATTTTAGTAACCCATTTATAGGTATTATTATTTTGGATTTGTCGAATTTAATATTACGATCACCTAAGTATTTTTTATAATTAGCTTTTCCAATTTCAATAAAGCGATCATTTTGAATATTATTTAGATATTTTCTCAGTTCTGTCTTTGCTTTTCCAGTATTCAAAACCTCTAGCCACAATTCTGAAGCTTTATTTTTTTCAGAACAAATGATTTCTACCTGATCACCATTTGTTAATTCATATAAAATGGGGACGGTTTCTTTGTTAACGATTGCACCTATACATTTAAATCCTACATCAGGATTAACATAAAATGCAAAATCTAAAGCAGTTGCACCCTTAGGAAGAGCTATTAATTCCCCCTTTGGGGTAAAGCAAAAAACTTGATGATAATGCATCTCTAATTTTGAATACTCTAATACTTCATTGGGATTGCTGGAATTTTGTAAAATAGATAATATTTCGCTGATCCATGCAAAATGCTTCTCTTTTTTACCAGGATGTTGTTGTTTGTAATGCCAATGAGCTGCAACGCCAAATTCAGCAATTTTATGCATTTCATCGGTTCTTATCTGAATTTCAATCCTGTTATTTTTAGGACCAATGATAATTGTATGTAATGATTTATAGCCGTTAGTTTTTGGGGTGCTAATATAATCTTTGAATCCGCCTGGCACCATGTGATAATTACTATGGATGGCACATAATACATTATAACAGCTTTTCACATCCTCAACTATTACTCTAAAGGCAAAAACATCAGATAAATTTTCAAAAGATAATTTTTTGTTTTGTATTTTTCTCCAAATAGAACATAGTTTCTTCTCCCTACCGGTTATATCAATAAGACCAATGTCAGGCTCAGATAAAGCATCTTTTAATTCATTAATAATATTTTGTACTAAACTTGTACCATCCTTTCTAATAAAATTTAACTGACGCTCAATACTTAATTTATCCTTGGGGTATAGTTCTGCGAATGCTAAATCTTGTAGTTCATTTTTAAAACTATGAATACCTATTCTTTCAGCTAATGCGGAATGAATATCCATAGTTTCGTTAGCAATCCTCCTCCTTTTACTCGCATCTTTAATACAATGAAGAGTTCTCATATTATGCAATCTATCTGCAAGCTTTACAATTAATACCCTAATGTCCTTCGAAACAGCACACATGAGGCTTCTATAGTCCTCAACTTTTTTTTCTTCTGAATTTAGGATAGCATTTTTTGATTCTATAGTTGTAAGTTTTGATATACCTTGCACCATGGTTGCTATTTTTTCATCAAAACAATTTTGAATTTCTTTATAAGTTAAGGAAGTGTCCTCTATAGTATCATGTAAGAGAGCTGTAACAATTGTGGATGTATCCATATTTAGATCAGCTACTATCTTTGCAACTTCTAAAGGGTGTATTATATATGGTTCGTTAGATGCTCTATACTGCCCTTTATGTGCTTCATATGCAATTTCAAAAGCTTTTTGAATCAAATCTGTATCAATACTAGGGTTAACTTTTACTTTTTCTAATAACTCATCTAATGACACTTGCATTTTTGCATCCCATGTTTTTTTCGATACTCCGCTCATTTTAGTTTTATTAATTTTATTTTTATTTATAATGTAAGAATAAATATAATTTTAAATGGGTTTTTTTTTCTAAATCAAGCACAAAGAATTAAAATGGAGCTATGGAGTCAAAAATTAATTATAAAAAAGAAGGTGAAAATTTGCAAGAACAACAATTTATTACAAAAAGAGCTACTGTTCAACAGTTAGAAAAAATATTATTTGAGCCAATTAAAGTTCTCGATCATGGATTTATTAGAGTGATTGATTATATGGGGGATGATGCTGCAATTGTTCAAGCAGCAAGAGTTTCCTATGGAAAAGGAACAAAGATGTTAAGCCAAGATAAAGGTTTGATTAACTACCTGATGAGGCATTATCATACAACTCCATTTGAGATGTGTGAAATAAAATTACATATTAAGTTGCCGATATTCATTGCCAGACAATGGATACGACATAGGACTGCAAATGTTAACGAATATTCAGCTAGGTATTCAATTTTAGATAAAGAATTTTATTTACCCGATCCTCAAAATATTGAAATCCAATCGCAATCAAACAAGCAGGGACGAGAAGGTGTATTAGACCCTAATAAGGCACAAAGAGTTTTAGATATTCTCAGAGAGGACTCCCTAAGATGTTATGATAATTACATGGATTTATTAAATTTAGATGAAAAAACTGGTGAAGTAAAAGACCCAAATAAAGACGGAATAGCTAGGGAGTTGGCTAGAATGAATTTAACTTTGAATTATTATACCCAGTGGTATTGGAAAATAGATTTAAATAATTTGCTACATTTTTTGAGATTGAGAGCAGATGCGCATGCGCAATATGAAATAAGAGAGTACTCAAATATCATGCTTGATATAGTTTCAAAATGGGTGCCTCTTACATATGAAGCGTTTACCAATTATAGAAAGGATTCTGTAAATCTTTCAAAAACAGGAGTTGATATTTTGAAAAAAATGCTAAAAGGTAAACAATTATCTCAAGAGGATAGCGGAATGTCTAAAAGAGAATGGTCTGAGTTTTGTGATATATTTTTGAATCAGAAATGAGGAACATTTATTTTTAATATATTCCTTCTTATTAATTTCTAAAAAAATATAGAATAATTTAGCAAATTATTCTAACATGTGTTTTTTAAATTATGCCTATATTATATTATGAAGACAGCTTTTTTATTTCCTGGACAAGGTTCTCAATTCATAGGGATGGGGAAAGAACTATATGAAAATTCCAGTGAAGCAAAAGAAGTTTATGAAACTGTAAATGATGCTTTAAAGCAAAAGCTTACAGAAATCATATTTAATGGTGATAATGAGACCTTAAAAATCACAAGCAATACACAGCCTGCAATTATGGCAACTTCAGTTGCTGTTTTTAGAGTCCTTAATTCACTTTCAAATAACAATGTTGCAGAGTTATGCTCTATTTCTGCAGGTCATTCTCTTGGGGAATATAGTGCTTTATGTATTGCGGAAACGTTAAAATTAAGTGATACAGCAAAAATACTGCGTGCAAGAGGAAATGCGATGCAAAAAGCAGTGCCTGTTGGCTTGGGGGCAATGTATGCATTAATTGGTGGAGATGAGGTTGTTGCAGAAAAAATTTGTTCAATACTTTCGCAAAATGGAATTTGTGAAATTGCCAATGATAATGGTGGTGGACAAATTATACTTAGTGGTAGCAAAGAAGCTTTTGAAAATATTACTGACATAATAAAAGATATGAACATTAGCAAAGCAATGCCACTTCCAGTAAGCGCACCTTTCCACTGCAGCTTAATGAAAGAGGCAACTTCAATTATGAAAGAAGAATTAGAAAAATATAATTTTCAACCTCCGAAAATTGATATAATTGCAAATTATTCTGCAAGTATTTATAATTCAAGCAGTGATATCAGAGATTCATTAGTAAAACAAATTGAAGGCAAAGTGAGGTGGCGTGAAACAATTGCTAAAATGTATCATGAAAAAGGAATTCGAAAATTTGCTGAACTTGGACCTGGAAAAGTTTTAACAAACCTTATCAAGCGAGATTACCCAGATGCAGAAGTCCATAGTCTACAATCATTAGCAGATATTGAAAATTATTTAAAATAAGGAGTATTTATGTTTAATCTAAAAGATAAGCTTGCTTTAGTTACTGGTGCAACAGGTGGTATAGGGCAATCTATTGTAAAAATATTAGCAAATCAGGGTGCTAAAGTGATTATGGTGGGCAGAAATGAGGAGAAATTGCAAAACTTGAAACAAGAATTAGGTGACAATGTATACCCACTTATTTGTGATTTTAATGATGATTTACAAATAAATTCTTTAATTGAAGGTGCAGAGAAGGAATTTGGTAATATTGATATTTTAGTATGTAATGCAGGCATTACAAAAGATAATTTAGCACTTAGGCTTAAAGATGAGGATTGGGATATGGTTATTAAAATGAACCTAACATCCACATTTAAACTAAATAGAGCGGCAATAAAATCTATGATGAAAAGAAGATACGGTAGGATTATCAATATTTCCTCCATTATCGGGTTAGGTGGAAATGCTGGTCAATCAAATTATGCTGCAAGTAAAGCCGGTATAATAGCAATGTCTAAATCTATTGCTAAAGAAGTTGCAGCTAGAGGGATAACTATCAATTGCGTTGCTCCTGGCTATATTGATACTCCAATGACAGAAGTTTTGAGTGATGATATTAAAAATTCTATAATAGCACACATTCCTGCAAAAAGGATTGGAATGCCTGAAGATGTGGCGAGTGCTGTTTTGTTTCTTGCATCTAATGAAAGCTCATATATAACGGGTCACACATTAAGCGTTAACGGCGGAATGCTAATGCAATAATGCTAAAAGATGCTTATGAGAAATACATATTAAATAATGGATATAATAAGGATACAAGTCAATTAGCACTAATTGATTTATTAACTAATTATACCTCTCAAATTGAAAGTTCAAGAAATTTAATTTTCAGGCTCTTCAATAAAAAGCTATCTAAAAAGCATGGTGTGTATTTATGGGGTAAAGTTGGTAGGGGTAAAACATTTATCTTTAATATATTCTTTAATAATTTAAAAATAAATAATAAACATAAACAACATTTTCATGAGTTTATGTTAGATTGTCACGAAAAAATAAATTATCTCAATCAACAAAAAAGTATTGCTGATAAAGTCACTAAACTCGCAAAAGATATTTCACAAAAGTTTAAAGTTCTATATCTGGATGAATTTCAAGTAAACAATATCGCAGATGCAATGTTACTATCGAAGATTTTTACAGAATTAATTGCCAATGGCACTTATATTTTTCTTACCTCAAATTCTAAACCTCAAGAAATTTATAAAAACGGTCTTAAGAGAGAATATATATATCCTTTTATTGAGTTGCTTTTAAAAACAGTAGAGATTTTTAATTTGGATGCATCAGTAGATTTTAGAAAAGAAAGTTTGAAGGAATTTAAGTTATTTATGCACCCACATAATGAAGAAAAATTTCAATTGTTAATTAATAATTTTCTTAGAGTAGAAGACTGTATAAAAACAAAAATTAAAATATCAGAAAGTAGATATCTATATATCAATAGAAGTGTTGGCAAAGTTGCGAGATTTACATTTGATGAGTTATGCGTGAAATATCTAGGGTCAACAGATTACAAAGCTTTATGCAAACATTTCACTATGCTAATAATTGAGAATATTCCGCAATTAAAATTTGATAATCACAATGAAGCATTAAGATTTATTACCTTAATTGATTGCATGTATGATAAGAAAATTATAGGAATTTTTTCTGCGAAAACTGAATTAGATAAATTATATATTGGAAAAATTCATCGAACTGAATTTGAGAGAACTATTTCCAGAATATATGAAATGCAATCAGATGAATACCTGCAGCACTCTTTGTTTTATAAATAATAAATTATATATAATATT
>CAJQNX010000014.1 GCA_905479795.1 uncultured Candidatus Midichloriaceae bacterium
TTTCTATTGCTTTAAATTCTAATTTTCCTGATAATTTTGATAAAAATTTTGAATTTGCTGAATTTTAAATTTTTTAGTCAAATTTTTTGCGATAGAAAATTTTAAATTTCTAAAAAGAGGGGGTTTTTATCCAGGCACTAGCTATTTTGCTATTGGTAATTCACCCAAAGCAGAAACTGAGCTGTTAAAATTATTTTTTCTAAAAAAGAAGCTTGATTAGTTTTTAGCAAAAGAAGCTGGTTGATGGCAAAATAATTATAACTGTCTTTATTTTTTTAATTTTTGCGTAAGGTGAAAATACAATACCTAGAAATACCTTAGCAATTATTACCTTCTTCACTATCCAACATCTATGGAATTTGCATACGGTAGTGATATATTATTGACAAGTTATTAATTGACATGCACCTATGACTAGGTTTGAATAATTGAAAAAAATTCAAATGATAAGAATTTAAAAAGACTATTAGAATTAACAGAGGGGTGTATATTAAATAATGGCGCCATAATTGATGAAATATGTGATATTATTATTTAATCTTTAAAATGGTAGTAAAATTCATTTACTTAACTTGACGGTGCTTAATTGTATTGGTTATTAAAAAAAAGGTTGTAATATATGAAATTTTACTATTGAATAATGCAAAAGGATTATAACTAAATATTGGGAAATAAATGACTAATAACATATAGGCGTATAATCCTTTTGCAATCCTTATCATACAAGCAAACAAGGTGGTAACAATTTCGTTACATGCGAACTATAACAAATATTTTCTAAAAAGTCTTTAAAAACTTTGTATTTTTGAAAAAAAACTATAAATTTTTGAATTTTATATCAACTATAGCTGCAATCTATGTTCAAAAAAATCATTACTATATTTTTTTTTTTAGTATTACAAGATTCAAATGCTTCTGAATTAGATAGGATAAATTTAGATATTAATAATGCTCAATATATGAGTAATTTCTTGAAATTTGATATGGTGATAGATATTGATAAAGGATGGGAGCTTTATAGCAATGAAAAATCAGATTTTGGAGTTCCATTAAGCATAAAAATTCTGAAAAACAATTCAGAAATAAGTAGCAATGTTATATATCCCACTCCAAATAAAGAGATCAAGATTTTGAATGGGAAAAAATATATAAGTAACCTTTATGCAAAGAGTGTTTTGTTGAAAATAACAACGCATCTAAACAACCAGGATGATTTAAAAGATCTTTATTTAGAATTGAAATATTCTATATGCAATAAAAAGTGTATTCATGACACTAAGATTGTTAGGCTTTGGGAGTATTTTGCAATTGAATTGGAAAGGTATGATGAAAAATCTAATTTAAAAGATATTTTATTATACGTATTAATTTCTTTAGCTGGTGGATTTATCCTAAATTTCATGCCGTGTGTTCTTTCAATTTTGAGTCTGAAGATTTTAAGCTTTATCAAAGCAAAAAATCACTCTCCTGCATCATTAAAACATAGTATTTTATACACAATCTTAGGGATAATAAGTTTTTTCATATTATTAGCTATAATAACGATAATATTTAAAATCATTGGGATCAACATTGGTTGGGGAATGCATTTTCAAAGCCCAACCTTTATAATGTTATTAATCACAATTTTATTAATAATGGCTGGTAATTTATGGGGAGATTTTGAATTTAATCTACCTCCAAGATTTGCTTCATATTTATTAGACATGAATATTGATAATAAATTAATAAGTAGTTATTTTAACGGATTGCTGATTGCTATTCTATCAACGTCATGCACAGCTCCATTTTTATCCACAGCCATTGCATATTCAATGACCCAAGATAATATATACATATTACTCTATTATTTTTTCATTGGTCTTGGAATGTCTATTCCATATATATTACTTTTTGCAAATTTAAATTTGTTAAAATACATTCCTAAGCCTGGTAAATGGACTGTTAAATTGAAAAAGTTTTTCGCAATGATTTTTATTGCAAATGTAGTTTGGCTTTTATTTATTCTAAGTAACCAAGTTAAGCTAAGTTCCATATTAATATTCATTGGGTTTATTGTAATACTGAAAAAGGTTCTAATGATTACATATGGTTATTTTAATAATAGCAGTAACAGATATTATGCTGCTATTTTATTTTGTATTCTTCTTTTATTCTCAATAAATTTAGTTGTGAAATATGACTCTAGTGTTAAAGAAGAGGAGATAATTATTAATGATAAATGGAAGGTTTTTGAGCCACAATACATTGAAAGGGAAATTGCAAAAAATAATTTAGTGTTTGTTGAAGTTACTGCAGATTGGTGCGCCACATGCAAATTGAATAAGATATTAGTTTTAGATCATAAAAGTGTATATGAGGTTTTTGAAAAACATAATGTTAAACTATTTAGAGCAGATTATACTCAAAATAATGACATGATTTTTAAATTTTTAAAGAAGAATAATAGATACGGTATACCTTTGTATATTATTTATGGGCCTGGTAATAAGCAAGGACTTATTTTAAGTGAAATATTAACCTTTAATAAAATATCCCAAGCTATAAAAAAAGTTAGTTAAGGCATAAGGCATAAGGCATAAGGTTTTTTAAAAAAGTTAAATCAGCGATAAAAAGATTTTATGATGTAGGTGTTTTATTACAACAAGGTTGTTAGTATTTATTAATTTTGATATGTGCGATCTATTATTTCAATTCAAAAAATTCGAATAATAGCGCAGTCTAACTATAAATAATAATATGTATAAATATTCTCTAACTCTAAGTTTTATATGTTTTTTTAAAAATATTTTAGATTTAGAATTGCTGAAGGAGAAAATTGCTTAATTTTAATCTTGCTTTTAGGGTAACCTTTAGCTATATTTCCCTTGTTAGGTTATAATAATTTTCTTTTTGACTCAATTTGGCCATAAATACTTTGGCACTTAACCTATGTAATTTTGTTTATCTAGAGGTATGATTTCATAAAAGCGCTTAGTAAAATTAAGATACAATTTGTTGTAATACTAGCTATTATCTTAGCTTATCTCCTATATCCTTACCTTTCACTTGAGTTTAAATCTTTTAGCTATTCAATCAGTTTGTTATTGCAGGATGTATTGGTATTTATATTGCCAGCTTTGATTATGAGCTCAATATATCGTGCAATTGTGGGGATGAAAAATTATTCAATTTTATTTTTTCCTGCAATTATTTTATTTATTTGTAGTTCAAATTTTTTACATGTGTTTGGATCATTAAACCTTGCTACTTTTTTGATAAATGTTGATGCTGTATTTGATAATATAAAAACTGGCCCTTCTTTATTGAATTTATTTAACATCCCTCTGCCAAAATTTATTACGAATGAACAAGCATTGTATATTGGATTTACACTTGGTTTTATTGGGTATAAGAAGAGTTTTGTGCCAATAGAAAATTTTGTTTCCATTATAACAAAAATTACTAATTTTGTATTGAAGAGGATTTTTATCCCAATGCTCCCGCTATTTATTTTTGGCATGACATTGAAAATGATAAATGATGGAATTTTTGAAATGCTAATTAAAAATGCATCTTTATTTGCAACTATGTTCGTAGTCTTAATAACCTATTTAGCAATACTTTTATTAATATCTTCAGGTTTTTCTATAATTAAGGGATATAAAATTACTGTAAATATTCTGCCTGCGGTACTAACAGCTTTATCAAGTATGTCAAGTACAATAGCACTTCCTTTTTCCCTAAAGGCATCACATAAAAATACTATAAGTAAGGGGTTTTCTGATTTTTTTATGCCAGCAACTGTAAATATTCATATGATTGGTGATTGTATTATAATTCCTTTCTTGATAGTTATAGTATTAAATGTTTTTGGTTTTTCGTTGCCAGTAGAAAAAATACCACTATTTGCTTTTCTGTTTATGATTACAAAATTTTCAGGGGCTGGTATACCAGGTGGGACAGTGTTTATTATGGTTCCATTGATGGTTAAGATACTTAATTTTACTCCTCAAATGTCATTATTGATTACAAGTATGTACATAGTAATAGATCCTTTTGCTACATCTACTAGCGTTATGGCTAATAATTTATTTGTAATAGTACTGGATAAAATACTTGTTGCTTTTGGTAAAAGTAAGTTACAGAAAAAATAGAGCGCTTCTGTAACCTTGGCTCCAACCTAATGTACATTTTTATAGAAATATTTTTCTAAATGAAAATATTACTTGAATTAAATTAAATTTCCTGAGTAAAGTTAATACTATAATAATAACAAATGGGGGTGTTTGACATGAATGCAAGAACTGAAGAACTCAATAATAAAATAGATTTATTACAAGATGCAGTTAAAGATGGAAGCAAGGGTCTTTTAGAGGCTTTTGATGATTTTAAGGGTTTGCAAAACGAAAAGTGGTGGGCAGAGCAAGGTGAAAAATTAGATAATGCCAAGCAATCTGTTATGGATGGTTTGCAATCTGCTAAGGATTGGACAACGGAAAAATATAATGCAGCGTCTCAAGCTATATCAGATTGGTTTAATGAAATGAAAGATAAGATGTCTGTAGCTTGGGGAGAATTCAAAGAGTATGCAGGCCAGAAAATGGAGAATTTTAAGGATGCCATGCAGCGATTTGGAGAAACAATGTCTGAGATGTGGGGTAAGGCTATGGAATCTCTTGGAAAGCTTTTTGATGAGATCAAAATGGGTGCACATGATATGTTTGTTGATGTGAAAACTGGAATGCAAAATTTATGCACAGATATGTCTTGTGGTGCAGCAAATCTAGGTATTGCGGTACAAAAAGGAGTGCTTGCAATGGATGATGCTTTTCAATCAGTAAAAGGAAGTGTTTCTCAAGTAGTTGCTGATCAATTTAATAAAAGTGCAGGGCAGTTACTTGTGGAGAGTCAATTAGCATCCCAAGATTTACTTAATACTCAAGCTAAATTTTCAAAGATGGACTTTACTGGACTAGATGATAAAACCATTGTTTCTGCCCAAAGACATCAAGATGGTGTGCTCGATAAGATGGTGCAAGAGCAGGAAAGATTGACAGCTAAAATGGAATCAAGAGAGAGTTTTAGGGATACTTTTCAAGGTGTAAAAGAGGGTGCTACGCAAAAAATGCAAGCAAATCAAAATGCAAAAGGCGATTTAAATATCAAATCTCAACTAAATACTGATCAAAATCTAGCGAAAAAAATTGATAGGTCTGAAAGAGCGCAAAATCAAAAATCATCTTATGCTGATAAGGTAAGAGAAAGTAGATCTTCTCAAGGTAATGAACCTACAAGATGAGGATATAATATGTTATTTGATAGGCTACCTACAGTTAAAAGCGTAGCCTCTTCTTTTTTGTGTAGTATTTATCTCGTTAGGTGCAGAAAGTGTTAAGTTAGAGGGTGTTGATTTGAAGTAAGCTCAATGTGTCAAATGAGAAATATCTTTCCTGTATTAGTCTAGGCTTTTTGAGGCCAGTATAGTTCAATTTTTTGCTCTATGCAATGGTAATAGTTCATCAATTATCATTTTTTCAATACCAACTTCATCACAAAATTGCATTATTTCAGAAATAGGCGTTACTGTAAAATCTGGGTTTTTATTAGCAGTTTTAGAGCTTGCATTAATTAATGCTTCTTTAGATGAAAACACCCATAATGTTTTTTTTCCTTCATGAATATTAAATCCTATCCCTGCTTTATTTATATCATCTTTTAATTGTTCTAAAATAATATATAATTTTGGATTGTTTGTGTTTATTTCATGGTAAATTTTAGGAAAGAATTTATCAAGATCCTCATCAGTAAATATCTTATTGTTATCCTCATAAAATTCAGTAATCAATTGATTTAATTTAGACTTATTAGATGAAGTAATTTTATAAGTCTTTTTTTTTATTGTTTTGGCATTAGCAAAATTGCAACTAAATAGTGCCTGGATAAAAACCCCTCATTCATGCATTAAATGGCTGATCTGATGGCAAAAGCAACAACGAAGATTTTACTAAAAAAGGATAAATTAAGCAAAAAGTCTTTTTAAACACCTGTTTTAGAGCAAAAGCCTT
>CAJQNX010000015.1 GCA_905479795.1 uncultured Candidatus Midichloriaceae bacterium
ATAAAGATAAATGATCCATTGCCTGATAACACAATCTGGATAGACCTTATAGAGCCTGAACCAAGTGAAGAAAAATACATAGAAAAAATACTAAGCATTGAAGCTCCAACAGAAGAGGAGATGGATAAGTTTGAAGTCATAAGTCCCTTTTATATGGAAAATGATGTTGAGTATATGACAGTAACAATAATGGATAAGGCCTGTGAGGATTATCCTGACAGTACTGCTATAACTTTCATTATGACGAAAAAATATTTGATTACTACTAGATATGATAAGCCAAAATCATTTGATTATTTAAATTCATGGATTAATAGAAATAAAAACAAAATTTATACCCCAGAATATGTACTAACAACAATTATTGATTTTGTTGTGAATTGCTGTGCAGATATTTTAGAAGAGGTGGGTAATGAAATTGATGGCTTGCTAAAGGTAGTTTTTGAAAAGCCTATAGACAGAAAAAAGAATTCTTCTGGATTTTACAATGATATAATCAGGAAGATAGGGCATACCGGGACAATTATATCAAAAAATAGAGAAAGTTTGGTAAGTCTAAGTAGAATGATAATTTATTTTAGTCAGATCGATAATGCTAGATACATGAGTAAAAAAGATTCGAGGCTTAGAATAAAGCATATTTCGAGAGAGATTAGCTCACTGAGTGAGTACGCAAAATTTCTATCACAGAGAAATAGTTTTTTGCTAGATGCGACGCTTGGGATGATATCTGTGGAGCAAAATATTATAATCAAAGTGTTCACTGTGGCTGCAGCCATAATTATGCCTCCAACATTAATAGCTACCGTTTATGGAATGAATTTTAAGATGATGCCAGAACTTGAATGGAGTTTTGGATATCCACTTTCACTTATATTAATAATCATATCTGCAATAATACCATATCTATACTTCAAGAGAAAAGGGTGGTTGTAATATAGATTCATTCGCAGTATAATGTTTGATGAAAAAAATGTAATATTACAAACTAAAAGACTTAGCGTATCTATTCCAACAATAAACAGTCTTGGTGATTGGTATAAATTACACTCTGACAAAAATGTAATGAAATATATAAGTGATGGAAAAGCAGGAAATCAGGAAGAAACAAAAGTAAGTTTACTGAAGGCTGTAAATCATTATGAAAAATATGGATTCACTTTATTCGATATTTACAAAAAAAATACCAATGAATTTATAGGTGAGGCTGGGCTAATTTATTCAGCCTTTGATAAAGAAAATAAAGACATAGAAGTGGGATATACGCTGCATAAGAAATATTGGGATAAAGGATATGCTACGGAATTAGCTAAAATTTTTATTGATTGGGGATTTAACAAACTTCATCTCAATAAAATAGTCGCCTATTGTCAATCAAACAATACAGCATCGAGCAATGTAATGAAGAAATGTGGTATGAGATATAATGGCAAATATCTATATAATGGAAAATATGAATGTGATATATATGTCATTGATAAAAAAGACGATGAAGCTGAGATATTACTATCAGAGCATAATCCTGAGTGGCCTTTAAAATTTCGACAGGAAAAAGATTTTTTAATGAGCGTCATAGGGAAGTATCTAAATGGTAAAATAGAACATATTGGTAGTACAGCAGTGCCAGGACTTATTGCGAAACCAGTGATAGATATAATGTTTGGTGTTAAGTCACTGCAGGATTCTAAATCAGCAATAGAATTGCTCACAAAAAATGGCTATAATTATTTTCCATATAAAGCAGATATCATGCATTGGTTTTGCAAACCATCCCCTATTTTTAGAACACATCATCTTCATTTAGTGCCTTATGAGAGTAATCTATGGAAAGAAAGGATAAAATTCCGTAACATTTTGCGAGCAAATGCTGAAATAGCAAGTAAATATGTAGAATTGAAAAAAGCATTAGCTATGCGCTATAAAGAAGATCGTGAAACATATACTAAGGGTAAAACAAGTTTTATTAAGAATGTTTTAAAGCATGATGAAGAGATTATGGAGTGATTAAGTAAGATGAATTATCCATTAGCCATTATTCTGAATACACTATAGGATTTTTTCTCATCTATGTTGCTGATAAATCTCCTTTTATCATATTAGAATTATAAATGAAGTATCTGTTGATTTTATAAAAATCTAGCTCTTTCTGTCTTTTATTGAGCACTACTGTCATTTTTTATTAAAGATTTATTGAACTTATTCCTAAAAAGGTTTACGATCGAAATAATTTTAAAGACTTAACTTTATTCTACCTTTATGTTTATGCCGGTGGCCATTAGTAAATAACTAATTATAGCTCGCTAGAGATAAGCAAATCACCAATTCTAATTTCGTCAATATTTATACCCTCTAAATATACCACACCTATTGATTTATAGGGCAGTTCTTTTACTTCTTCATGCATTAATATTTCTAATTTAGAGCATTTTCCAGCAATTAATTGCCCATTGTGTTTTTTTAATGTAATTAAATCTCCTAATTTTAATGTTCCTTCTAAAACTCTGCATACAATATATATGCCATTTTCATTAATAATATCCTCAATTTGCGCTTTTATAGGCCTTAATTTAGGATGTGCAGGTAACTGAATATCAAAAATTGCGTTTAATTCATTTTTGCTTGATTCATTTAATTTTGATTTAAACTGATCTATTACTGCCTTACCTTCTTCATCTATGCTCTCGTAAAGCATTGAAAACCAACTCTTTTTATCAAATTTGGAGGATAATCCATTAAGAACCTCAATTGCCGCTTCAATAAATTGAGTGAAGCAAGTTAATCCTCTTATATAAAGAAAATGATTGTCCGTAACACCATAAAATATATATGATTCCCAAAGTATATTAAGTTGCTCTAGAGCTATTTCATATGCCTTTACTTTTAAAAGGGTATTTATATAGTATAATCTAAGCTTAAGAATAAAGCTGCTTTCTTCATTTTGACAATATGCAATAGTTTTATTAAATGCTTGCGTGGAAAGATCAAAATGTCTATTTAAAGCGGAAGCATTGGTTAAATTAAACCAATCAAAAAAAAATTCGCTGGTGCTGCATGCTTGATTAAAATATAACTCGGATTCTTTATTTTTCCCTAAATGAAAATAATTAAGGCCTATCAATGAGTTCGCCTGTTGTTTAATAGTAATGTTTTGATTATTAACGAATGATTCAAGTTCTGTTATTGATTTTTCATAATTCTTATTCTCAAATTCATTCTTGGCTTTAGACAAAATTGCATGATACTTATTTTGCATAATTAACCAAATCAATAATACATTTTACTTCTTTTATAATATAGCTTTGGAGTGATGTATAGCAAAGCTAATATTAACTATTTTTTTAATGGGTCTTTGCAAATTTGGAACAACAGCTTTTTGCAATATTTCTAACCCTACCAATATATGATGCTCTCTCAGTTACACTTAGCACTCCTCTTGCTTCTAAAATATTAAATAGATGGGAAGATTTTACACAATAATCATACGCAGGATATAAAAGGTTTTTATCTATTAATTCTAAAGCCATTTTTTCATAATCCTTAAAATGCGCAATTAATATACCAGTGTTTGCAGCATTGAAATTAAATTCGCAAAATTCCTTTTCTTGAGCCAAAAATATATCCTTGTAAGTAATGCCGCTTGAATTCCAAACTAAATCCCAGACGCTATCTTTATCCTGAATATACATAGCTAATCTTTCCAATCCGTATGTTATTTCTCCAGGTATTAATTTACAAGTGATTCCTCCCACTTGTTGCATGTAGGTGAATTGAATTATTTCCATGCCATTACACCATACTTCCCATCCTAAACCCCATGCACCCAAGGTTGGATTTTCCCAGTCGCTATGAACAAACCTTATATCATGTAATTTATTATCAATGCCCAAAAGCTTTAAACTGTCTAGGCATTTTTTTTGAATATCATCAGGAGAGGGCTTCATCAAAACTTGAAATTGATAATAATGCTGCATTCTATTTGGATTATCACCATATCTACCATCTGCTGGCCTTCTGCATGGTTGCACATAGGCAACGTTCCATTCTTTATCATCCAGTGATTTTAACATTGTTGCGGGGTGAGATGTGCCTGCGCCTACTTCAGTATCTAAGGGTTGCAACACTACACAACCTTGTTGATTCCAATATGTTTGAAGATTGAATATTATATCTTGAAAATACATTTTTATTTATAAACTTGCTAAATTCTTAATTTCAAATACAATAATATCCACTAAACGAAAAATTATATCAAGTTTATTTTATAATGTCTGGCAGATTTGGAGAATTAATTTTAATATTACTAATAGTCTTTGTATTATTTGGTGCTGGTAAATTACCAAAAGTCATGAGTGAATTAGGTAAAGGTTTAAGATCATTCAGAAAAGGTGTGGATGATAAATCAAAAACAGATTAAGATTCAGAAAAAGAATAATCCTATAGTAAAGCAACCATAATTGCATTTGAACTCCGGATTTAACTCGAAAATTTCAACTAAGAACATAATTTTACAAGTTGTGTTACTTCTTGACAATGCAGTTTTCAAAAAGCTAATGTTTAGTTATGACTTGATGTTATTATGGTTTTTTGAGTCAAAGTATCAATACTTTATGGTGTGTGTTAATGAATAATAAAAATATACTTTTATTTACTAATGTTAATATAGTAATTTCAATCATTGCTTTCTTTAATCAAATATATGCTTTAATTGCTGATAATTTAAATTTTCAAAAGGTAATATTTATTTTATTATTCAGTGCCCTAACTATATTGACTGTCATTGGTCAAAGAAGGTATTTTACGCCAGCTTTTTTACTTAGCTCATTTTTCATCATTGTTACCTTACGATTATCAAATTTATCTAATTTATCAATTAGTGTATGGTTATATCTTTTTATATTATTCACTCAATTTCTAATTTTTATTATATATTGTAATCAAGATTTAAAGTTATTTAAAGATAAGGTTAAGGCGAAAGAAAGGTTAATGTTATTCCAGCTGATCTTTATTAGGATGTATATAGGTTATGATTTGATACCACATTTTTGTGAAAAATTATTTGCAGGTGATGCCATAAGAAATATAGATGTATCAGCCTTTACTACTCTGGGCGTGCCTAATCCGCTTTTTTTCGTATATATGGCGGGTATAATAGAGTTTTTAGGTAGTTTGGCTGTTAGTTGTGGATTTTTAATTAGATTTAGTTCATTCGGGTTAGTATTGTATTTATTGATTGCAACTTTCTTGGGTCATCATTTTTCTCTAGGCTTTATTTGGGCTGGACAAGGTGGTGGATGGGAATTCCCAATTTTATGGAGTGTTATAATACTGAGTTTTAGCGTTATTAAGCCTACGCTTTTTACCATAGATGAATTTATTTTGAAAAATTTTAGGTTACCAAAAATCCTGAAATATATATTGGAATATTAATGGATATTTATAAAAATTATAGTTTGATGCTTACGGTTAGGCCGTCACTTGTTGGTAGAATTAAACTTTTATATTTTTGCTGATTACTTAAGTGAAAATTGAAATCCTTTATTGCTTGCCATTTTTTATGATATTTTGGCATTGAATCTTCAAATACAGTCCCAAATAAAAGGGTGTTATCAGCTATGATAAGACCACCTGCTTTTAAGAAAGGGTAGACTAGTTCTAAATACAAAGGGTAATCATCTTTTTTAGCATCAATGAAGACTGCGTCTAATTTATAATCAAGTTTGAGGGTTTTTAAAAAATCTATGGCATCATCATTAATAGTAGTAATTTTATTAGCAAATGGCATTTTGGCAAAATTTTGTTTTGCAATTTTATGACGATTTTCATCTACTTCTAAAGTAATAACTTTTCCATCTTTTGGTAATGATGAAGCTATCCAGCAACATGAATAACCTATTAAAGTGCCTAATTCTAGCACATATTTTGATTGATGAATTGTAAGGAGCATGCTTAGTAATTTTCCTTCTTCAGGACTTAATTGAATATTTTTTTTATCATTTGCGGTTTGAAAAATATCATGAAATTTATCATCTTCTTTGCAATACAAAGATCTAATATAGTTTTGCTTTTTTGAGATATCGTATGTTCTAGCCATTGCAAATTATATTTTTATTTTTGAAACAGTATAATTAATTGCAGAACTTTGCAATATTTGCTAATCTTGTTTTAGATTTTTAATAGAGAGTCATCGAAAGTACAATGAGTGTACAGCAGTTATCTAAAAAACTACTAAGCGATAAAAAATTACAAAATATGATACTTGATTCTCATATATCTTTTGATGAGTTATCAATAACAGTAGAGGAAGATGATTTAAAGGGTGCTTTGATAATATTAAGAGATGGAGAAAATTATCTCTTTAGAATATTGATTGATATTTGCGGAGTTGATTATCCTAAAAAGGAAAAAAGATTTACAGTTGTTTATCAACTTTTAAGTATAGAGCATAATCTTAGAATAAAGGTCAAGGTTGAAGTTTCTAGTGAGGATTTTGTGCCAACTGTAAAAGATATTTTTAGTTCAGCTCATTGGTATGAAAGAGAAGTTTGGGATATGTATGGAATATTTTTTGTAGGAAATGATGATCTCAGAAGAATATTAACAGATTACGGATTTTCAGGTTTTCCAATGAGGAAAGATTTTCCATTAACTGGACATACTGAAGTAAGATATGACTCAGAGAAGCAAAGGGTGATTTATGAACCAGTGAAATTGGCTCAAGAATTTAGAGATTTTGACTTTAAAAGTCCTTGGGAAGGTGAAGATTATATATTGCCAGGTGATGAAAAAGCAACTAAGTAATAAATTTCAAAATTTTGTTGATAAAGGTAATTTACTTGTTCAACAAAACATAAAAAGAATTAAAAATTTATTCATTTGTTTTGCTGAATTTTCAAATAAAAATCCCTATGCAAGGTTGATTAGATTACATCAACCTATAGGAAGTCAACTAGTCATGATGCCTGTTTTATGGACTTTGGTAGTTATTTCTCATGATACTATTCATTTTTTATGCCTTCTAATTATATTTGCTTTTGGAGCTGTTGTGATGAGAGGGGCAGGGGCAATAATCAATGATATAATAGATAAGGATATTGATAAAGATGTTGAGCGAACAAAAGTAAGGCCACTAGCAAGTGGTGAATTAACCACTAAGCAAGCAATTAAGTTTTTACTTATATTGCTTGCAATAGGTTTGTTCATACTAATATTACTTCCAGAAAAATCAATTTATTTTGGCATTTTAGCAATGGCATTGATTGTTATATATCCATTAATAAAAAGATATAGTTATTATCCCCAATTATTCCTAGGATTTACCTTTAATATTGGTGTTTTTATTGCGTGGTATTCGGTTGAAAAGTATATTTCTTTTGTTCCTATTTTAATATATGTATCGGCAATTTTTTGGACTATTGGTTACGATACAATATACGCACATCAAGATAAAAAGGATGATAAAAAAATTGGTGTAAAATCTACCGCTTTAGCTTTTGGTGATAAGACAAAGGACATTCTTAGATATTTGTATAAAATAGCTATATTTTCTATAGCCTTAGCGGGACTAAATGCTAATTTAAATATTTTATTTTTTATAGTTGTTTTTTTTGCGTCTTTTAATTTATTTCAGCAAATAAATAATGTCGATTTGGATTCACCAGATGATTGTTTAAGAAAATTTAAGAGTAATTTTGCTTATGGGATATTGATATTTTTTGGATTTGCTATTGGTTGCATTTAAAAAACATTCTTTAATTAAAAGTATAATTTGCTTTTGTATTAAAGTTTTTATGCACATTACATCATTTTATAAATTGAATAAGTTTTTTTAATTTTTTTTCTTGAATAAATGATTTTGATATATAACATTAGGATGTTTTGTAATTGAAACAACGATGAGCAGTATCTTTCATTTAATTGATTGCAACTACTCACTACTGTTCATCAGAAGGTGTTGCTTTATGTTGGTGACACCTTTTTTAGTTATAGGTAGAGAGAGAACCGGTCAAAAACATGATGAAATTTTGTTGAAGCTCAATGAAAAGCGTTAAGATCTGTAAGAAATATTATTGTATAAGGCGCTGTTCCTATAAATTAGCTTGATTTATACTTTAGTTATCACCTTGAAATAACTTTTACAAAGGCATTTTTAAGATATCTAAATAAGAAGAGACGATTTTATCTCTTACTGTAACTATTTCCTGTAAAGCAATTTCTGAATTATTTATTGCTTCCATCACTTCAATCATCCCGGTTTTTCCTTTAATTGCATCTAAGGATACCTTGTCAGCCTTCTTAACTTTTTGCACTCTTGCTTTGATTAATTCTTGAACAATGCTTGAAAATTGAGAAGTTTTTGAAACGCCCTGAGATAAAATATCCATTTTATAACCTGCATATAAAACTCCCTGGCCTGAATTCGTATTTACTTTGTTAGTTTGCGTTGTCGAACCTAGATTTTTTACATTTTTATTTGCTTTTTGATATGCTTCTACTGCGTTGTTAAAATTTGGCTTTATAGGTGATGAAGTTGTCATAATATTATCTCATTAATTCAAGAATTTTATTTTGATTTGATTTTGCTATTTCCAAAGAATTTACATTAGCATCAAATGTTCTTTGTGCCTCTTTAGAATCGACGGTCTCAATTATTATATTCACATTTGGATATTTTACCATACCTCTATTATCTGCTGCTGGATGATTTGGTTCATATTTAAGCGTAAACTCAGATTGATCTTCCTGTATAGAGCTAACTTTTAGAATCCTGGTATCTATTTTTGGATCATAAACATTTTGAAAAAAAATGATTCTTCTTCTATAAGGATTTTCATTAGGGGTTTTGCCTGTAACATTGGAATTTGCAATGTTTTGGGATATAACTTTAAGTCTCTGACTTTGAGCCTGCATGCCTGATGATGATATTTTAATAGAGGCTTCTAGAGAATCAGCTGCTATTCTTTCTTCAGCAAAAGAAATATTATTGAAATTGCTAAAAAATAGTGTGAGTACCATTGTTATTAAAACATTATAAATCATTTTACATGTCCTGTTATTGCATACTTCATCATATCTTTTGATTTTCTATACATATTTGAAATTTGGTGTAATTTAACGGAGTTTTGACTCTTTTTTAATAATTCATTCTCAAGAGTTACGGCGTTTCCATCAGGCTTAATCTCAAGTATTTTTGCAGTAGACAATTTATATTTGGAATTCCTTTCCTCAGCATGGATGTGCATAGGGTTTGTTGTATCTAATTTAATATCATAACCAAAGGGATTTTTTTTATCTTCTAATTTTTTTGGCAAATACTTTGGAGTGTCTGCATTTGCAATATTTTGTGAAATTACAGCATCGTTTTTAGTTAAAAAATCCATATAATTTTTATATAAGCCAAGGGTGTTTTCTTGCGCGTTAGCGCGTATGAAAGACGTGCAAATCAGTAACCCCACTACTATTTTGATCATTTTTAAAACTATTTTTCTATATTATTCCAGTCATTTAAAAAAATTTCAATACCTTTGTCAGTTAAAGGGTTATTAATCATAACCGCAATTAATTTTGGAGGCAATGTTATTACGTCAACACCAAGCTTAGCAGCTCGAATTATATGAATGGGATGTCTTATTGAGGCTGCCAAGATTTGAGTTGATATATCTGGATAATTTTCAAATATAGTGCAAATATCAGCAATTAAATCAATTCCATCTCTACCCATATCATCAAGTCTTCCAATGAAGGGAGAGACATAAGTGGCTCCTGCTTTTGCTGCCAATAATGCTTGCAATGGTGAAAAACATAAGGTCATGTTCACCTTAAAAGCTTTTTCAGATAGTATTTTGCATGCCCTTAAACCATCTTCTGTAATTGGTAATTTTATAGTGATTTGTGGTGCAATTTTAGAAAATTCTTCAGCTTCCTTAAGCATGTTTTCATAGTCAGTTGATATCACTTCAACGCTTATAGATGTATCAATCACATTGCAAATCTCTGTAACAACTTTTTTAAAATCTCTGCCTGATTTTGCAATAATTGAAGGGTTAGTTGTCACTCCATCAATAAATCCTAAATCTTTATATTTTTTAATCTGGTCTACATCGCAACTATCAATATATATTTTCATATTTTAAAAACGATTATTTATTTGACTATAGGTCAATTTTAAGATAGCTATTTTTCAATTTTATGCAACGATAAATATGATATGTTTAGTGGTATTATAGCTGATGTTGGCACAATATTTGCCATAGATAAGGATAGTGATGATTGGAAAGTTGAAATTCAAACTGTGCTGGATACAAATGAAATTGCTATTGGAGATTCAATTTCCTGCGATGGAATTTGCCTCACAGTAACAAAAATTTACGATAATATTTTTGTTGCACAAGTTTCATTAGAAACAAGAAAAGTAACCAATGTTAACTATTGGACTTTAGGATATAAAGTGAACTTAGAGAAATCTTTAAGGGTAGGGGATTTATTGAATGGGCATTTTGTACAAGGTCATGTTGATTTCTATACCAAAATATCTGAAATTGAAAAAGATGGAGATTCTCATAAAATAAAATTTGTCCTGCCTAAGCAATTGGATAAATATATTACTTATAAATGTTCAATTACGATTAACGGTATATCTCTTACAATTAATAAAGTTACCAAAACTTTTTTTGAAGTTAATATAGTGTCACATACTTGGGATAATACAAATTTATCTCAGCTTAATGATGGGTCAATAGTGAATGTTGAAATTGATATAATAGCCAGATATTTAGAGAAGCTATATGAATAGTATAATAGTCAATTAGGTGGTGGTACAGATAAGAAAATAGGGATAATAAAGTACTATTTATGATTGTAATACTGAAATTTTTGGTTCTGCTATATCTGTAATCAAGTAGTAAATTTTTCTTAAAATTGAAACATTTGTTCATTATATCACTAATAAACAAAATTTATCAAAGTAAGAATTATGGTTGTCACTGTTAGTAAGTTGTCCCTTTTTAATCATATGTGAGAGCTATATATTTCTGCAGTAGTTATGACAGCGCTACTGAAGGGTTTAAAGCCAAGAATAGAAGATTGTTTGAAGCAAGATTTCATTGCTTGTTTTAAAATAAAATGAGGGGTTTTGGAGTACCAAAACGATCTTTATTGCCTAAAAATTACTATAATACCTAGGTTCTGGATTTGTGTAATAAAGCTGGTGCCGGTATTATTTAATTATCACGTATTCTTAACGGGACCTTTTTTAATATCAATTCAAAATCAGAAGTATATCGTGTCGGAGTGAATTCATAAATATGATATTCAGCAATATTTTTTATAGCAAATGGATCATTTTGCAATATTTTTTCTAAATAATATTTAGTTTTACTTTTTGCTATAATTATACCACCTAATCTTGGAATTTGAGGGCCAGAAGCAATAAAAATTTTATTATTATAATGAATATCAAGAAATTTAAGGTGCTTTTCCTTATTAGCATCAATTTCTTTTAACGTTCCTATGTATTTTAATACAATAATAAACAAATTTTGATTCATATCCATACTCCTTTATTATTAAGTGTTATTTTACCTTTCTTAGCAACTATGTCAGTTTTTATACATGTTTTTTCAGTATATTTATCTTTATAAGCATTGCAATTTTATAAAATATAACTCTTTCTCACTATAAAATTTACACTTATTACAGATGTAAGAGTTTCTTAAAAATACATAAATAACGTCATTTTTGCTTTATATACTTTAATATCATCAAATTAATAACTAAAGTTCAATCTATATCTGTGTTGGGTGTATTTCCCTGTTTACTTTCATGTTTGTTTATTGTACAATGTATACAACTAATATAATAAAAAAATAGCATTTTGGTAGAAGTTCAAGTCAGATTCAACAATGTTGATTATTCTTTAAAAATTCTTAAGAAGAAATTGCAAAGAGAAGGTGTGTTTAAAGTGATGAGAGAAAAAAGGCATCATGAAAAACCTTCTGAAAAAAAACTTAGAAAAAGTATTGAAGCAAGAAAAAGGAAACATAAATCTTTTAGAAAGGCGCCAGGCGCTAGCTACTAAAAGTCTTTTTTATTAATCTTTCATCTATAAAGTATTGCAATATTGAATGAGCTACTATTTCATAACATTTTCCGCAATACTTCTCTTTATATTCGTATATATTGGATATAAATCCTCAAAAGGGATTAATACTAATGATAATTATTTTTTAGCTGACAGGAGTCTAGGAGTTGTTTCTGTTAGTATGTCGTTATTAGCCACGCAATTAGGAGGTGCTGTAATATTAGGCACAGCCGATTCTTCTTATAAATATGGTATTTATGGTATATTTTACTCTCTAGGTTTATCTTTAGGCTTAGTTGCAATTGCAATATTTGGTGCAAAACAGCTAAGAGAAAAAAATATTTCTACTATTGCTGAGTTATTTGAAAAAGAATATAAATCAAAATTTCTTAGAAAATTAGCTTCAGTTATATCTATAATTTCTCTTTATGGAATATTAATTTCATTGATAGTGGGGACAAGAAAGCTTTTGGTTGCATTTGGAATTGAAAATGAATTTATTGTCTATATCTTTTGGTCAATACTAATATTATACACCGTATTGGGTGGCTTAAAAGCTGTGGTTTATACTGATGTAGTGCAGATAATATTTGTATTTATTACCTTTGCAATCATCACTGCATACTATTTTTTTAATAAATATGAGTATATTCAATTTTCATTAGATAACCTATTTAATAGTATTAGTAATAAGGATAAAGCGCTTTTAACCCCATATATAATAGTTCCATTTTTATATGTCTTTATCGAACAAGATATGGCACAAAGATTTTTTTCTGCTAAAAATTCAAAAACTGCATATATATCTGCTTTCATAGCAGGTCTTCTATTGCTTGGATTTTCTTTTTTACCACTTATTTTTGGGATAGCTGCAAGGAGCATTGAGAATATTCCTGTTGGAAGTAGCGAGATGATATTCTTTTTTATTAGTACTTCTAACAGCTTTATTACCTCCATAGCAGCGCTTGCAGTTCTATGTGCAATTATCTCAACAGGTGACTCATTATTGTGTGCAATAAGCTCAAATTTAACATTGGATTTTAAAAAGAAATCACTTTCTGATAACTTACTTAAAACACGAGTTATCACGATATTGCTTGGTTTTTTTGGCATTGTAATAGCAAAATATTTTGATAATATAATCGAAACAATGTTGCTAAGCTATGAAATAATGGTATGCACACTATTTTTTCCAATAGTCTTTTCCTATTTTAATTTCAAAAAAAGCACTGCCTTTGCATATATTTCAATTTGTCTGGGGATAATAGGATTTTTTATTCATCCGAAGATTGTCGCTAATTTATATTTGAGTATTTCAAAAGAGCTATTTTGTATATTTATATCATTTTTATCTTTTCCCTTAGCTTCAATTTATAATAGGCTAAAGGCAAGTTAAAACTTTAGAAATGTATGGTTCACCTCTAAAATTCAATGCATTACCAAATTTAGTAGTGCATGATGAAAAATATTTATCACATCCAGCTATAATAGAGTACCTATCACCAATTTTTAATTTGTAAATATGTGATGAAATCAATTCTATTTCATTATCTATAAAATTCTTTATTTGAAAACATAATCCACTATTAATTCCTGATAAAAAAGTTATTTTTCCAAAATTAAAATAAAAATTTTCTTCATTCCTTTTAGAATCATAAAATATATTATTTGATATTATTTTTGTTATCATTCCATGAAATGTATAATTATCTTCTTCTAGAGCGCATTTTTTATCACAAAATTGTGCTCTACAATGTTGAGAGAAGGAGTATGTAATTTTTTTATTTAATTTATTTTGTATAGAAGAAATATTTGCAACAAATTTATTATCAGTAATTTTTATATTATTTATATATCCTTGATTTATGATTAATTTATCACTATTCAAATCAGACGCGTTTATCAAGAAGATCTCAACATATACATTATTTAATTTGCCTTTTATAATATCTTCTTGTTTAAAATATGTATCATTAATTATTCCAAAAATTTCATTGTTCTCTTTTGATAATTCAGAATTTTTCTCGACACTTTTGTAAGTGAGGATAGTATTGGCAATATACGTCCGCTCCTTGATGATAATATCACTATCATAGTTGGTAAATCTTAATTTTTCACCGTTGAGCAGCTGTATATACCAACAAATTGCATAATTATTGACTGAATTAAATGATTTGTTTTTAGTTGATTCATTTATTTTAATCATAATTTTATTTCAATAAGGTTAATTTCTTTGCATGAATAAAGATTTTTTCCATCAATTGATATTGGAAGATAATCCATATCAAATCTCACTGGAACATCAAACTCAAAATTAGCAAAAATATTTGTTTTATCTTTTACTGGTGCAGTAAATATTATATTTCCTGCTGTATAATCGATAGTATAATGTTCCTGTTTAGCTTTGATATTATCTAAGTATACCTCAACACTATTGGATACAGGTTTTTCAATAATTCTAATGAATTCAGATACACCACTTTTATAAATCTTCTTTAACTGAAATTTTGTTATACTTTCGTCACCGATTCCAATTAATTGATTTTTAGCACTAAAATCACTCCAATCTTTGTATTTAAACCCAATAGCACGTCCTCTTCTTGCTCTAAAAAACAACAATAATTTATCCATCTGCTCTTTGGTTTTGACGCCATAAGCAACGTTAAATTTCATTCTTGAACTAGAATAATTAATATTTCTATATTCATTTCCTGAGGACGTATGTACAATATTTGTAAAATATTGAGGTCCACCTATTGCACCGTAAGATATATCTTCTGGAAATCTTATTTCGTCAAATCCATTCATAAAAAACTTATAATTTTTATTTATTATATTTATATCTTTTTTATATTGGGAAGTGCTTAAAAGGTGTTTATGTTATATTGTAGTGAATTACTTTAACAATTGGACATCGTCGCTTCTCGTTCATGTAGGATAGCTGCACTTCACTACGTTACTTTTTATCCAATTATAAAGCTAAAATACTATGCCACTGCTTTTTCAATATCTATTGTTGAAATTACTGGTAAAATTTTTATATATGCGGTTATTGCCTACCTTTAGCATGAGTGATTGATGATCTAGCCTCAATTTGTAAACGACCCTTAATTTCATCTAAAAAAGGTTTATCTGTTAATTTACTATCATTAATTTGAATACCTCCGCTTAACATACCAACTGTAGTGTAAGAAGAATTAGCATAAAAAATTTGTGATAAACTAATTGGCTCAGTAACTTTTTTCCCCCAAATACCACTTGGTTTACAATCTCCCACTAATGAATTAATGGTTTGATCAGTTGCTTTTAAAAATTTTTCTTTCTCATCGCCTAAGGCATCTATAACACTTGGTAAAACTACTTTATTTAGAGTATTTATGATTTTTAAAATATCTGACTTCCTAGAACTAGACGCATCTTCTCCAAATAATTTTTCCCCCAGTTTATTTCCAATTTTTTCTGCTAATTCTTCAATTTTTGATAAATCTGATTGGCATTTACCCATAACACAATCTTTTACCGAATCAAAAAAATCTTGTGAATTTAATTTTGTAGTGTTTAATTGAATGCCCCCAGCAACATTTCCTAGCTTGGTATATGAGGTACTATTATAGAAAATTTGTGATAAACTGTTCTCATTAACTTTACTAATACCCAATATGTTAACCTTATTAAAATCTCCAACTAATTTGCCTATTAAGTCATCTTTACTAAAGTTTATAGTATTCAATAGAGCTATTTTTTCTTCTGCTGATAATTCACATAAAATACGTGGAAAAATTTGATCATTCAGGTAAGTAATAATTTTTTGAGTATCTGCCTGTCTGGAGCTAGACATATCATCTCCAAATAATTTTTCTCCTATTTTTTCACCAACTTCTTTTGAGAATTCTTTTATTTGTGTTAAATCAGAAATGACTTTAATTTGATTCAAATTACTAGGTATAAATTCATCAAGTGCACTGTTTGTTGGTAAATATACCCCACTAGTTACAATCCCAGCATTGGTGTATTTTGTTTTACTATAATATTGATCCTTTAATGAGTTTATTAAGACTTCACATTCAGGACTTGTATTTAATACCATGTCGTCATGCTCAATGATGCTAGTATATAATTTTTGTTTTTCTTCAGGAGATAACTGATTAAAAACTTTTGTTAAATGTTTTCTGATAATTATGAAGTCTTTTCCTCTATTTTGACCTTCTCCAAATAATTTTTTACCAATTTTATCTGCAATTAGATTTTTCATCTGCTCATATTTCAAAGCATCCGCTAAATTTGAATCTGATAATTGATTGCGAGAAAAAGCATTGGTAGAAAGAGTATCTAATATAGCCTGTGGAGTTTGCCTTAAATCTGAGTAATGTGTAATGGCATTTGGGTCTATTGTAAATTTGTCTAAATTGGTATAATTTTCCTCGAAAAGGTTAATTAAAGAGTTTTTCTCAGGCTCAGACAATGCTCTAATTTCACGTAATAATTTATTATTAAGTTGCTCAATTAATAAAGTAGTTTGAATAGCATCTTTAACAACCAATTCACCGTCATTAATTAATTTATTAACAATAAGTTTAGATATTTTTCCAGTAATAATTGATTCTTTATTTTGCTTTTGTGCTTCTTTAATTTCATCAAATTTTTCTGGTGTAAAATCTGTTTCTATATCTTCAATTTGCAAAGCTTCTTTTAATAATTCAGGATTAACATTTGTATCTTTTAAGTTAGAGTCTTTAATAGCGCAGCCTTTCAAACTACTTACGCTTGAAAGATCAATTCCTTCTAGATTTACTCCTGATAAATCTAGTTCACTTAGATCACCTATAACTTTAGCACCTACTAGACTGATTCTATCTTTTAATTCAGGATTTTTTTTAATAGCACTCACCAAAGAATTAAATGTAGGGCGATCGATCACAGCGCCTTCAAAATCAATCTTTGGATTTTCGGTATAATGTTTGGATTGTATTAAGTTTATACCACTAAAATTAACATTTTTCAGTGTTGCATTTTTAAAACTAATTTTTGCATTCTGTTCAATTCGACCTTTAGTTTCAGTTCTTCTTGTGAGGTATAGTTCTTCTATTTTATAGCAACTGAATTTAGCATTACTAAAATTAACATTTTGTAAATTAGCACCTTCAAAATTTACTCCTTTTTGAAAGGTAGTATTGCTAAAAGATGAATTTTGAACTTCAACATCTGAGAAATTAGATTTAGCAAAATTTGAATTTACAAGACTGAATCCCTGGATATTTTGAATTTTGGAAAAATTAATATCATCAAGTGTTATACCAGATAGATCTTTTGTATTGCCTAAGTTGACCAGGTCGGTATTATCACTACCTTTCAATAATTCACTTAAAGAATTATGGGAAGTATTAAAATTAACTTGATTTT
>CAJQNX010000016.1 GCA_905479795.1 uncultured Candidatus Midichloriaceae bacterium
GGCGGTATGGGAATGTAATAATTCCATACTCTCTACTTACTCTAAAGCTTCAAGAGTACTCTTGAAGCTTTTTTTTATTTATAAAGCTTCTAAAAACAACGTTGCATAATACTTAAAGATATTTTATTATGAACACATGAAATTAATGTAATAACAATTGGTTGTATTTTTTAGTCTTGGTGTAATTACGTAATAAACTAATCAACCTCCACTTTTTAAAATTTTGAAATATAATTATAATGTTAAAGTATATAGCTAGAAAAGTTTTTGGTACTAGAAGTGAAAAAATATTAAAATCACTCAAACCATTTTTAAGTGAAATTAATAAGTTAGAAAAAGAAATTAATATTCTTTCTGACAATGCATTAAAGGCTAAAACTTTAGAATTTAAAAACAAGCTGAAAAATGGTCAAACATTAGATGATATAATTATTGAGGCTTTTGCTGTTGTTAGAGAAACTGCAAAAAGAGTGCTAGGAGAAAGACATTATGATGTTCAAATTATAGGAGGCCTAGTTTTACATAAAGGAATGATTACAGAAATGAAGACAGGTGAGGGTAAAACACTTGTTTCATCTTTGCCGGCATATCTTAACGCTTTAAAGGGGGAGGGTGTTCATATTGTGACAGTTAATGATTATTTAGCAAAGAGAGATTCAGAATGGATGGGAATGATTTATAAATTTCATGGCCTAAGCGTGGGATGTTTGATTGGTAGTACACCTGAGGAAGAGAGAAAAAAGGTGTATGCATGTGATATAGTGTATGGTACCAACAATGAATTTGGCTTCGATTATTTAAAGGATAATTTAAAACATAATATCAATTCATTGGTACAAAGAAAATTCAATTTCGCAATTATTGATGAAGTTGACAGCATATTAATTGATGAAGCTAGGACGCCATTGATAATATCAGGTCCATCGTTTAGCAGTCCGGATCTATATGTTAAAATAGATAATATCGCATCTTTACTGCATGAAGAGGATTTTGAGTTAGATGAAAAAAACAAGACAGTCCTTTTTACTGATAAAGGTAATGAGCGAATTGAACAATTAATAAAGGATTTGGGGCTGATCAAAAAGGATAGCAGTCTTTATGATATAGAGAATATGAGTATCGTGCACCATCTAAATCAAGCAATTAAAGCGCATAAAATATTTAAATTGGATGCAGATTACATAATAAAAGATGGAAAAATATTAATAATAGATGAGTTTACTGGCAGAATTATGGATGGTAGAAGATATTCTGAAGGGTTGCATCAAGCAATTGAGGCAAAGGAAAAAGTTTCGATACAAGATGAAAATCAAACCTTGGCTTCTATTACATTTCAAAATTATTTCAGAATGTATCCAAAGCTTGCTGGTATGACTGGAACAGCCATGACAGAAGCGCAAGAATTCATAAGTATATATAATCTTGAAGTTGTACAAATACCAACAAATATATTAATTACAAGGGTTGATGAGCATGATGTAATTTACAAAACTGGTACTGCAAAGAATAATGCAATATTTGAGGAAGTTAAAGAAGCGCATAATAAAATGCAACCAATATTAATAGGTACTATTAGTATTGAGAAATCTGAGGTGCTATCTAATCTTTTAAAGAAAAATGGAATAAAACATAGTGTTCTTAACGCAAAATTTCATGAAAAAGAAGCGGATATTATAGCGCAAGCAGGGAGACTTGGCTCAGTTACAATTGCAACAAATATGGCAGGGCGTGGTACGGATATAAAATTAGGCGGTAATGAAGAGGTAATAATAAGGGATAAATCTGAGGGAAAAACTATATCTGATTCAGAGATTGAATTAATTAAGCGGCAAATACAAAAAGATAGAAAAAAGGTTTTGGAGATAGGTGGGTTATTTGTAATTGGTACTGAAAGACATGAATCTAGGAGGATTGATAATCAGTTAAGAGGTAGATCGGGGAGACAAGGAGATGCAGGGAGGACAAAGTTTTTTTTATCACTTGAAGATGATTTGATGAGAATATTTGGTTCAGTAAAAATAGGTAATTTTCTAGGTAAATTAGGGCTTAAAGATGATGAAGCAATTGAACACCCTTGGATCAATAAGTCATTAGAAAAAGCTCAACAAAAAGTTGAGTCAAGAAATTATGAAATTAGAAAAAACCTTCTTAAGTTTGATGATGTAATGAATGAACAAAGAAAAGTTGTTTATGAGCAAAGAATCAACATCATGAAAGAGAAGAAATTTGATGACATTGTGAATGATAAGGTTCAGGTACTAAATAAATATTTGGTAAATAAGTTTATTCTAGATAAATCGTACGAGGAAGAGTGGCAGAAAAAGGAAATCACACATGAGGTTCACAGAATTTATGGAATTGACTTTGAAATTAAAGAAGGAGTAAAAAAAGCAGAAATATTAAAAGATTTAAATGATTTTACCGTTGAAATTTTTCAAAATAAAAAGAAAGAATTTGGTGAAGAAGTATTTAATGAAGCCTTAAAAAGGATTTTTCTTGTAACACTGGATCAATTTTGGAAAGAGCATCTTCATGCTTTAGATAGATTAAAAGCTGGTATTAACTTAAGGGCATATGGACAAAAAGATCCATTAAATGAATATAAATTTGAGGCCTTTAAATTATTTGAAGACATGTTTTTAGAGCTTGATGAAAATATAATTTGTACTTGTGCAAAAATCCAAATATCACATGAATTATCTAATTTAGAAGATTTAGATTCAACAGAAAACACTTTTGAAAATAAAAAAGAATTTAACTCTTTAACAGATAATCAAAAATCATCTGTTGGTAATAAAGTAATTCCTATTGTTAATAATCGTAAAGAATTGGATCCTAAAAATCCAAATACATGGGGTAAAGTTGCTAGAAATGAACTTTGTCCTTGTGGTTCTAATAAAAAATACAAGCATTGCCATGGAGTGATAATTTAACGGATAATAAGTAGGTTATATTTGTATTGTTTTATACCCTGCTATTGTTAGTGAGCAACATGGATGTGATAATCTATTCTTCTATTAATTAACAGTCTAACAAAAAAAGCCCGTATATTCACATATAAGCTTAGTCATTGATGAAAAAAATGTATCATTTAAATATTCTGTATTTTCAGTACATGAATTATCTGTAATCATTTCTTCAGCAAAATTTACTGTTACACTTGATACATCATCAATCTTGCTTTGTAAAAGGTCTTTTTTAACAAGACTAAATTTTTGCAACAAATCATCAATAACTTCACAATTTTCAAATATTTTAGCTTGCACATCAATACCTTCAGTATAGTCTAATCCTTTTAGGAGCTTTGCTTTATATAACTCATTACCTTTGTAATGCATATCAGCACCTTTTTCAATTAAAACAGACATAATTTTTTTTCTTTCTTCTAACTCATTAATACCATTTGCCTTGTAAATTACCATATGTAATGGAGTGCACTTTTGCCTGAATCCATCCGCTAGTTCATTAGGATTAGCCCCCAACTCTAGCATTTCTCTAACACAAGTATAGTTACTAATCCCAGAACAAAAAGATAACATTGTAACATCACCAAAAAAAATCATTGTATTTATCTTCAACTAAAGAAAAATGCTTATCTGGATTTTCTTTAATGCCTTCAAAGTCATCTATTCCTTTGTTTATAAAAAGAGATTCAAATTCATTTTTTGTAATAATTTCCCTCATTTGTCATACTCAATTAATTATTAAAGGAAAAAACATAATATATTTTGAATTATTAACCAAAAAATTTTGCTTTATATAACTTAATTAGTTAGGTTTAATGAATGATTATGTAGTAGGCAAAATGATGATTATAAAAATAAAGTCAAAAAGATCTAACGTTAAGAAAAAATTAATAATTTTAATTTTTACACCGATAGTATTGTTGGTGTTTGGATTATATTTTAATTTTTTTAATAATACATATGTCTCTACAGATGATTCCTATATAAAAGTAGCAAAAGTTTCAGTAAGTGCAGAAGTGCAAGGCAAAGTGATACAAATCAATACAAAAGACAATGCGCAAGTCAAAAAGGGAGAAGTTTTATTCAAAATTGATGATATACCTTATAAAATTGTATTAGTAGACGCTATAGCCAATTTAGAAAAAGCAAAGGACTATATTAATAGCATGAAAGCGCTTTATGAACAAAATATCGCTGAACTTGATAAAATTAATGAAAATATATCATATTCTAAAATAGAATATCAGCGTTATATTAAGTTGGAAAAAAAAAGCGCAACCTCTGCCAAAGCACTTAATTTAGTGCAACATAACTTAGATGCAGCTATTAAACAAAGAAATATAGTACTAGAGCAAATAGAAGAGACAAAAGCTAAGCTTGATGGAAATCCAAATTTACCAGTTAATCAATACTCTTACTACAATGAAGCTCTTAGTGGATTGTCTAAAGCACAGCTTAACTTGGAACGTACAGAAATAAAAGCGCCTTTTGATGGTCAAATAGCTAATTTTACAATACTTCCTGGAGAATACATTAGTATTGGTGCACCATTATTCTATATAGTTGATTATAAAAATATATGGATAGAAGCTAATTTTAAAGAAACTGACCTTGAAAATGTTAAAATTAATCAAGCTGCTTTAATAGAGGTAGATACATATCCTGGAAAGAAATTTAATGCCAAAGTAATTAGCATTGCACCAGCAAGTGGATCAGAATTTTCCTTGTTACCTCCAGAAAATAGCTCAGGAAATTGGGTAAAGGTCGTTCAACGTATTAAAGTACGTTTGGAATTGATCAATAAGCCAAAAGATTTACGTTTATTATCAGGTATGAGCGCATATGTTGAAATTGATATAAAAAGTATAGAAGAGAAATAGTGTGGGTGAGTCTTTAGTAAAAACAAAGTATAGTAAAGGTCTAATAACCTTATTTGTAATGATTACAACGATTATGCAAGTTATGGATATGACTATAGCAAACGTTGCTCTACCATATATGAAAGGCAGTATTTCTGCTACACAAGATCAAATATCTTGGGTGTTAACCTCGTATATTATTGCAGCAGCAATTATGACGCAACCAGTCAGCTGGTTTGTTGAGCGTTTTGGTAGAAGGAAGATTTTTCTTGTCTCTGTTATAGGTTTTACGTTTGCTTCAATGTTATGTGGAATGGCTTCTTCAATTGAGGAAATAGTAATGTTTCGTATTTTACAAGGGATATTTGGCGCTGCATTAGTTCCCTTATCACAATCTACATTATTAGATATAAATCCCAAGGAAAAACATGGATCTGCAATGGCGATTTGGGGTATGGGAGTAATGGTGGGTCCAATTGTTGGTCCCGCACTAGGAGGTTATTTAACGGAATATTATAATTGGAGATGGGTATTCTATGTCAATGTTCCTTTAGGAATTATTGCATGTTTAGGAATAATATTTTTTTTACCTGATAG
>CAJQNX010000017.1 GCA_905479795.1 uncultured Candidatus Midichloriaceae bacterium
TGACCCAAAAGTTTTTTAAGGCTGTTAAAATTAAATTACAGAGAGCTAAAAAATTTCAATATTTTTAAAAATTTAAGAAAAGAAGCAACTATATATACTTTATTATATAAGAATAAAAAGTAAGCGTAAATCACAATTATACTATATATGTCAAATACTCTATTTTAAACTTTTTTGCAAGCATTTTTTTATTTTAATTTAAATTATTGAGTTAAGCTACGTGAAGTGCCGAGAAATATAATGTGGATACTTTTTTGTAATTAGAGCAAATAAAATGTTGCAAAATATAATAATGTTGTGTAGTTTTGTGGATATTAATACCGACACCGTGACTTATAGGAACAGCAGTATGCAACATAATTTATCATTAGAAGATTTAAGTTTATGTAAGAAAAAGATAGGTAAAATTAATCAACTTACTTTTGGGATCATGTTACTATATTTTAAAGAACATATACGATTTCCTAATAATAAAGACGAAATGATTTTGCCACAATTAGCGTTACAGGTTGCTAAAGATTTAGATGTTGATCCCATACATATTGATTTGCTAAAGTTGACTTCACGTACTGTTGAAAGGAATCGTCAAGATATTAGGAAATATTTAGGATATCGTGTATCAAATAGCGGAGATGTTACATGTTTTAGAAATTATCTTATTGATAAGTTATTACCGCAGCATCTATCTGATTCATCTTTTCGTGAACAAATACAAACATATTTCCTTAAAAAGAAAATAGAACTTATTAGTGGTAAGAAATTAGAAAATTGCATTTTATTAGCCAAAAAAATATTTGAACAACGACTTTTGGATCAAATATTTAATAATTTAACTCAGGAAAATCTTTTATTAATAGACAACATTCTCAATATCAACAATGAATCAGATACTAAAGTTATAGAATTATTTGAATTAAAAAAAGATATAGCTGGAGCAAAAATAAAAAATGTCCAAGGCGCAATAGATAAAATTAATTTATTAGATCAGATCAACTTATCAAATTCTATTGTAAGTTCGGTAGATAGAAAACTATTATTAAAATATTATGAACGTATAATGGCACTTGCACCTAGTAATATTTTAGACTTTGCCACTACTGATAAATATGCCACTATGGCGATATTTTGCCATATACGTCTAGAGATTTTACTGGATTCTTTGGCAGATACAATGATTAAACTAATTAAAAAAGTAAGAACAGGTGCAGAGAAGCATGTGGATCGATATATTCTACAGGAAGTTAAGCGCGTTGATGGTAAATTTGATATTTTGGAGAAATTAGCTGTATTAAATGCAAATAATCCAAAAAGTATTATAGAAGATAAAATTTATCCAATAGTACCACAGACTAAATTAGAAGCAGTAATTGAGGATTTGCGACATAGAGGAAGCAAGTGGTATCAAGGACAGGTGCAAGAAAAAATGCACAGTACCTATGCTTATGGTAACAGACTCAGTTTACTAAAGATAATAAGAACATTACAAATGCATGAAGAGCATAAAGATTATGAACCAATTTTAAATGCTGTTAATTTTATTAATAAATATTGGGATGAATCAGATTTAGCGTATTATATGAATATACCACCGCTTACAGGAGTTATACCACAAAATTGGTATAAAATGGTAGTTACAGTTAATAAAGGACAGTTGCGGATAAATAAGTATAATTATGAACTAGCCGTATTAGAGCAGCTTAAAGAATTTCTCAGATTTAAAGCTATATGGATTAATAGAGGTTACCGCTATAGAAACCCAAATGATGATTTACCAAGGATTTTAATGAAAATCAAGAATCATACTATAACTTGTTAAACTTACCATTGGATTGTAAAAAATTTACATTGCAACTCAAATCTTTGCTTACTAAAAATTTAACTGCACTAAATACCAATATACCTCATAATAAACTTGTAATAATAAAAAATAGTAAAGTAGGTAATAACATAAAAGTTACTCCTTCAGATCCACAAGTTGAACCAGATAATATTATCAAGTTACAACAAGAAATAACTAATAAATGGTCTAGTATACATTTAATTGATATTTTGAAAGAGAGTGACCTAAGAATTAATTTCACTAAAGAATTAAAGACTATTGGTAAAGGTAGTAGTATTAAATCTTCAGATTTGCAAAAAAGGTTACTACTATGCATATTTGGCATAGGTAGCAACACTGGGTTAAAAAGAATTAGTATTGCTAATGAAGCTGTTAATTATAGTGATTTACGCTATGTAAAAAATCGTCATATTAACGCTATAACCATTAGGAATGCTATCAGTATAGTAGTAAATAATGTTTTACGAATACGTGATCCTAAATTATGGGGCTATACCACTACTACTGTAGCATGCGATTCAACGCATTTATTTGCTTGGGATCAAAACCTTATGAGTGAGTGGCATTTTCGTTATCGTAAAAAAGGAGTAATGATTTATTGGCATGTTGATCAAAAATCACTGTGTATTTACTCACAATTAAAAGATTGTATCTCATCAGAAGTAGGTAATATGATAAAAGGCGTTATAGATCATGATACAGAGATGGATATGGAACGTGTGTTTGTTGATACACATGGGCAAAGTGTAATAGGTTTTGCAGTTAGTTATTTATTGCAGTTTTCACTATGCCCTAGGTTAAAAGCCATTAATAAGCAAAAATTGTATTATGTAGATTCAGAAGATAAGAAAAAATATCAGAATATTGAAAAAGTACTAAAAGGAAGTATCAATTGGCAATTAATTGAGGATAATTATGAGGAGGTAGTCAAACATATTGTTGCTTTAAAATTAGGTATTGTTACACCAGAAGTATTAATAAAGAGATTTAGTAAAGAGAATTATAATCATCCTGTATATAAAGCATTAGTAGAAATAGGAAAAGCTAATAAGACTATATTTTTATGTGAGTATTTGTCATCAGAAGATTTGCGTATAGAAATAAATGAGGGACTTAATGTGGTTGAAAGGTTAAATACAGTAATGGATTTTATCTTTTACGGTAAACTTGGACAAATTGCGACTAATAATACAGATGATCAAGAATTATCAATCTTATGTTTGCATCTATTACAAGCATGCATGGTTTATATAAATACCTTGATTATTCAGCAAATATTATCACAACCATATTGGCAAGACAGATTCACACCTGAAGATTATAGGGCCCTTACTCCCTTATTTTCTGGTCATATCAATCCTTATGGTCTTTTCCCCTTAGATTTTAATAAACGTATAGTAATTGGTTGATTTATGACATCTTCACGTACACCAGTTAGAGAAAAAGCTAAATATTTTTGTAAACATCTTAAAAAAGAAAATCCTGATTATAATTATTTAAGAGAGTTGTTTCGACATATAAGAAAAAATCTTAATATTGTGATAAAAAGTACTAAAGAAAATAAATTACCATATATACCTACAGAAGAAGAAATAAATAAATATTACAATACAGTATGGGAATCTAGAAACATGAAGCATATAGTTATAATTAAAACTTTACTTTATACTGGGGTAAGAGTTTCTGAATTGGTAAATATAAAAATATCAGATATAAATTTAGATAATTGCCAAATTAAAGTAGTGCAAGGGAAGGGAAAAAAGGATAGAATAGTTCCGTTTCCTAATACATTTAAGGAAATATTAGCTGTTCATATAGAAAATGTTAAGAAAAATGACGCAAAATACCTTTTTGAATCAAGTTGGAAGAAAGCATATTCTGATCGAGGTATTAGAAAAATACTAATGAAATATTCAAAAGCAGCAGGTATTGACCATTCAATATCACCCCATACATTAAGACATTTTTTATTTACTTGGATTAAGAAAAAAGGGGTAGATGACGCATTAATCCAACCTTACTCAGGTCATGATAGTCGTCAATCATTGGAAATGTATTCAAAATTGTCACTGGGAGATTGCCAGCCTGAATATGAAAAAAAGATCAAAGATTTTCCAATTTAATTTTAGGTGGCGGCAAAAGTGCTTATTCTTAACACTTGTCCATATAGTCCTCATGGTGAAATTATGATTGAAAGTGCCGCAAGCGATGGTAGAAAGGGATATTATATATTTGCATGGCCAAATGATGGCACAAAATGGCCAGATTCAAATGAAGAAATGGTGTATGATGACTGGTTTTTATC
>CAJQNX010000018.1 GCA_905479795.1 uncultured Candidatus Midichloriaceae bacterium
TAAACAAAAATTATGCTTAAAAAAGATGACAAGATTTTCACTAACCTAGATGGAAAAATGTCATTTGATATACAATCCTCTATTAAACGAGGTATTTGGCATAATTATAAAGATAATCTAAAAAAATCTCCAGATAATATAATAGATGAAGTTAAAAAATCCGACTTAAGAGGACGGGGTGGTGCTGGGTTTTCAACAGGAATGAAGTGGTCATTCATGCCAAAGGAGTCAAAAAATGGAAAGCCATCTTATCTAATAGTTAATGCTGATGAAAGTGAGCCAGGAACTTGTAAAGATAGAGATATAATTCGCTATGAGCCTCATAGAGTAATTGAAGGAAGCATCCTCTCTGGGATAGCAATAAGGGCTAAGGCCACATATATATACATACGTGGAGAATATTACAGCGAATATATTATTCTTCAGAAGGCTATAGATGAAGTATACGAAAAAGGATTTTTGGGTAAAAATATTTTAGGAACTGGCATTAATTATGATGTTTACATACACAGAGGAGCTGGTGCATACATCTGTGGTGAAGAAACAGCTTTGCTAAACAGTTTAGAGGGTAGAAAAGGAATGCCAAGACTCAAGCCTCCTGCATTTCCTGCAGTTATTGGCGCATGGGGTTGTCCTACTACAGTAAATAATATTGAAACAATAGCAGTTGTACCAGAAATTTTAAAACGTGGCGCCGATTGGTTTGCATCAATTGGCAGACCCAAAAATACTGGAACAAAGGTTTTTTGTATTTCTGGCCACGTAAATAAGCCATGCAATGTAGAAGAATCTATGTCTATACCGCTAAAGGAATTAATTGAAAAACATGCAGGAGGAGTAAGAAGTGGATGGGATAATTTACTTGCAGTTATTCCAGGAGGATCATCAGTGCCACTCATTCCCAAAAATATTTGTGAAGATATGTTGATGGATTTTGACAGCTTGAAAGATGCTAACACTGCTCTTGGAACTGCAGGCGTCATAGTGATGGACAAATCTACTGATATAATAGAGGCTATTGCAAATTTATCAAAATTCTATATGCATGAATCATGTGGGCAATGCACACCTTGTAGAGAAGGAACAGGCTGGTTATATAGAATGATGGATAGAATGGTAAAAGGTGATGCAAAAATAGAAGAGATTGATACCATTATTGAACTTACAAAGCAAATTGAAGGACATACTATTTGTGCATTGGGAGATGCTGCAGCGTGGCCAATTCAAGGATTAGTTAGACATTTTAGAAGCGAAATAGAGGATAGAATTAATTCAAAATAAACTAATATCAAAAGGAAATGTTAGATAAAAAAAGTTTTTCGTGTAGTAATTGGATGGATAAATAACTGGCTTCAGACATGGAAATTAATAATAATATTGTAAAATTACCATTTTTATATCTAGAGATTGTAACGATATAGCTTTCTTGTGGTTTTTTACTTTACTATGTATTTTAAATCCCAAATTCTTGTTTAATAGTTGCTGCTAATTGCTCATAGGCTTCATTGATCAATGGTTCTCCATGGGCGCTAAGAAGATGATGAAATGAAAGAAGTTTTAATCTTTTAAAGTCCTGAGCTTGTACATTGCATGTTTGCTGCCATATTTTTGATATAGTTGCAGAGCCAAAAAATCCAAAGCTTTTATATAATTTTGCTGTATGTTTATTGAAAAATTCATCACTATGAATCCAATTTTTAACGCTATCACATGTAATAATAATGCCTGATTCTCGGTTTATATGAAGTATTCCTTCAGGATGTACTGATGTTTCAAAAACGAATAAAGAACAATCTGGAAATGGCATTTTTCCATTAGGAGTAAGCTCTATATCAGTGCATTTTTTATTTTCATCATTGATGTCTTTTAAAGCCCAAAACTTTGCTAAATACCTATCAATATAAAATGCATCATGTCTACCATGAAATGCCCCTATTCTGACCACATTGGTGACTTGTCCTAAGTTATCAAGTATAGCAAGACCCTTATCATTTAATCTGACGGTGTTGATGAGTGTTAATTCATTGGCATTCTTCACTATCACCATATTACAACTATGTTGTAGTTCAGTACCCTCATGAATAGTAATATTTGTACCCATTACAATAAATATATTAGAGAAAATTTCTTTAATTTCACCATGTGCCCACGCAGGAGAATATTGAGTCATTTTAGATATCTTTAAATGTTTTCAATTATTAATAGCCATATTAGTTAATTTGATGGCTTATTCAATATATTTGATTTCTTGGCTCTATAGGGGTAATTAAAAAACAAGAAAAAATTAATTAAAGTGTAAAAAAAATAAGAAGGTCTGCTAAAAATCAATCAAAAAGTATGTGATTGCAACAAAATGTGGCGGACCTGAAGAGATAATAGTGCAAAACAAAACAGGCTATTTAATACCGCTAAATGACTATACAGAATTAGCTGAACATATTGAATATTTAAGAGAGAATCCGCATATAATAGCAAAAAGCGTGATAAGTGGATATAACAGAGTAACCGAACTTTATAATTTTGATACATGTGTTATGAAACTGAAAAAATATATTAATTCTCTAATAAATCTAAATAAGGAAATTTGAAAATGTATAAATTGACTAAGTAGCGTATAGTGAAATACATTATTCAAAAGTATTTTCAATATCTCCTGCTAAATATAACGAACCACAAATAACAATTCTGATTACCTTCCCTTGGCTATTTATCGCACATAGATCAATTGCCTCACTGAGAGAACCACATTCAATAGATTTTATACCAAGCTTTTCTGCAGATATTTTAATCTTATTGGGATTTTCACTTTTTGGTTCCCATTCCACAGGAACTGCAAATACATACTCCACTACGTTCATAAATGGTAATAAAAATCCCTCTATATCTCTATCTCTAGTCATGCCGTTAATTAAAAAAGTTGGCATTTGAGAGAATGTTGTAAGTGTTGCAGCAATCATCTCTGCACCTGCGGTATTATGAGCTCCGTCAAGCCATACCTCACTATTTTTTGGCAATAGGGACAAGAGCGTCCCATTTTGTATTTTTTGCATTCTAGCTGGCCAATAAGCATTAGTAATTCCTTGCTTTAAATGCTCTTGAGTAATATTAAAAAAATTACTTAATTTTTGCGTAGCGCATATAGCAGTTGAGGCATTAATTATTTGATGTATTCCTTTAAGATTGGGCATTGGAAAATCAATCTCCTCCCCTATTGAAAAATCAATTATCTTGAAGCCATTTTCTGTTTTTTCAAAGCTCCAATCATTTTGGAAGGCAAAACTTTTTGCTCCAATTTTCTTAGATTCATCAATTAAATAATTTAATACTTCTTTCTCTTGCCAACTGATTATGCAAGGAGAGTTATTTTTTATTATGCCTGCTTTTTCACTTGCTATCTTCAATGATGTTTTTCCAAGAAATTCGGTATGATCAAGCGATATTGGAGTTATGATGCTCATAAGAATATTTTCCATAACATTAGTTGCGTCATATCTCCCTCCTAATCCAGTTTCTAATAAAACTACATCAGCTGAAAACTTTGAAAATGCTAAAAATGCAGCAGCTGTTGTAGCCTCAAAAAAAGTTAAATTTAGGTCTTCTGACTTTAATCTACATTCTTCAATAGCTTCATATAACTGCTCATCGCTGATTTCATTATTAGAAACAATAATTCTTTCATTGAATCTAATTAAATGTGGGGAGGTGTATTGGTGTACACTGTATCCTGCTGCATTAAATATTGCTTTTAAAAAAGCAATAGTAGACCCCTTTCCATTTGTTCCTGCTACATGAATTACTGGAGGGATGTTTTTTTCAGGATTTCCTAATCTATTTAATAGATTTTTGATCCTTTCAAGTCCCAAATCAATGAAATTTGTACTAAATTGCTTAGGCCAGTGAGGCATTCTTACCATAAACAGTATTTTAAAATATATTGAGCTAACTGTTAATTTATCATATAAATAGAAAAATTCTAAACTCATTAATTAAAATAAATGGATAATTTTAAACAGGTATCAGTTGGTGACATTAAAATTGCAAATAATTTGCCAATAGTATTGATTGCAGGGCCGTGTCAAATGGAATCAAAGGAGCATGCATTATATATGGCCAAAACTATTAAAGGTATAGCTGATGCTCATTCAATCAGTGTAATATTCAAAACATCTTTTGATAAGGCGAATAGAACATCAATGGGTGCAAAAAGAGGTATTGGAATAGATGCTTCTATACCAATATTTTCTCAAATAAAAGAAGAGGTAGGCTGCCCTATTTTAACTGATGTGCACTCTCCAGAGCAATGCAGTAAAATTGCGAAAGTTGTTGATATATTGCAGATACCTGCATTTTTATGCAGACAAACTGACTTATTAATTGCAGCAGCAAATACAGGCAAGATAGTCAATATCAAAAAAGGGCAGTTTCTTGCACCCTGGGATGT
>CAJQNX010000019.1 GCA_905479795.1 uncultured Candidatus Midichloriaceae bacterium
AATATTAGCTCCGATTTTCTTTTAAAAAAATATAATAGATCAAGAGGTATGAAATTATGACGGTTCATTACAGCGAAATGAAACAAAGAATCACGCTATATACTCAAGAAAAAATTCAGGATGAATATGGGGGTTATAAAATAAATTGGAATGAGCTTATTAGTGTATGGTCTAAAAAGAGCTTTATAAAAGATTGTTACGCGCAAAAGAAATGTGGGATAAAAAAAGACTTATTTACTGTATTTACCATCAGAAATATTGATGATCTATGTCTGCCTCTAATGATAAAGTGTGAGGCAAAAATTCACATTGTGAAAAAAATAGAATCACATAATAAAAACAAGGATTTTATTTCTATTTTTTGTCAATTAGAAGGAGGGAAATGAATATTATTGGAGAATTAGAGAAACAATTGATTTTATTATTTAGAACAAATGAGATTTTTAAAAATCTAATTGATAATGTATATACCTATGTGCCAGAAAATCCTACTTATCCATTTATTAAAATTACTTGCATAAGGAAAAATTATTATTATGAATCAATAGAAAATCTAAATTGCATAGACATGGATATTAGTGTTGCAACAAATGATTTATCAAATTCAAGCTGTATTAAAATTTCAAATAAAATAGAGGAGGTAGATTTAAATGATGAAGTTAATTTTAAAGATTTGGATCAATATTATTTTAAAAAAAATAAATCAAATATTTCGCAAAATTTAGAGGGATATTGGCAAGCTGATTTATCCATTTTATTTTTATATTTAGACATTTTTGAGGAGAAAAAATGAAGTTATTAAAGATAGGGAAAGATGTTAATTTTTATATTTTTAATCCTGATGCTAAAAAAGTTTCTGGTTTAAAATTAATAAAATTTAATATTCTAAATAATTACGAAGATTGTTCGACGATTTGTGATGATGGGAAAGTTTTAAAGGATTTGAGTGATAAAAAGGTTTTGAAGATACATTTAAAGGGCGTTTATATCAACACTCCTGAATTCAAAAAACTTAGAGATTCAGCTATGTTAGGAGAGGAGTTAAAATGTAGAATAGGTATAGATTCTGATTATCACGTTTTTGGTCAATTTGTGATAAATGATTTTGAGATTGAAACTATAAAATCTGATTTAATATTTTATACATTCACACTTCTTAATTCTGGAAAATTCAATTTAATAAAGGTTTAAGCTTATGAGTAAAAAAATTAATAATGAAAAAAATATGTTCGATGGTGTAAATTTTGATCAAAGATTTTTAAGGGAACTGAAAAAGATAATTAATGATTGTGATAAAAAATATGTAACAAAGAGGTTGTTTGATGATTCAATAAAGCATTATTATTGCCGTGTTGAACAGAAATTAGCAGAAGCTAAAACGGATATTTTTAAATGGTTTGTTAAAACAAATATTGCTCAAACCTCAATTTTAATTGCACTGATTTTTACATTATTGGACTTTTTCTTTAAAAAATAGTAAAGTGCGTTAGCTTTGAAATTAAGCACAATCGCTTACAAAGCTAACGCATTATAAATTAAATGTAATAAGGTTGATCGTTCTTTATGTCACTTGAGGTAGTAACTTTTGGTTGTAGATTAAATATTTATGAAAGTGAGCTTATTGAAAAGCATGCGAAAAAAGCTGGAATAAATAATGCGATCATATTTAATAGTTGTGCTGTTACAAAAGAAGCAGAGAGAAAGTTGAAGCAAGCAATAAGAAAGGCTAAAAATGACATGCCTGATAGAAAAATTTTGGTTACAGGGTGTGCTGCTCAGATTTCTGCGGAAAAATATGCAGAAATGTCTGAAGTAGACAATGTATTTGGAAATCATGAAAAGTTGATAGAAAGTACTTATGAAAAATTAGCAATTAATTCTGAGCCTATATTAGTCAACGACATTATGTCTGTGGAAGATACTGCTCATCAGATGGTTGATGGAGTGGAAAATAAGTCAAAGGCATTTTTACAAATTCAAAATGGGTGTAACCATAGATGTACGTTTTGTATAATACCCTATGGTAGAGGGAATAGTAGAAGCGTCCCTGTTGGAGAAATTGTAAGATATGCGCAGAATCTTGTTGATAAAGGCTATAAAGAATTGGTATTAACGGGGGTTGATATAACCGATTATGGTTTAGATTTACCTGGCAAACCCACTCTAGGTAATATGATAGGTAGACTTTTAAAAATGGTTTCAGGAATTCAGAGATTAAGATTGTCATCTGTTGATGTTGCGGAAATAGATGATGAGCTTTTTGACATTATAACAAAGGAGCATAGATTTATGCCTCACTTGCATTTAAGCCTACAAGCAGGGGATGATATGATTTTAAAAAGGATGAAGAGAAGGCATAGAAGACAGCAAGTTATTGATTTTTGCCATAAAGTATGGAAATTTAGACCTGAGTTGATATTAGGTGCCGATGTAATAGCTGGTTTTCCCACTGAAACAGATGAAATGTTCCAAAATACGTATGATTTGATTAATGAGCTAAATATAATTCATTTGCATGTATTTCCTTATTCATCTAGAGAAAACACGCCCGCTGCTAGGATGCCTCAAGTTGATGGTAAAGTTATAAAGGATAGGGCAAAAATATTAAGAGATTTAAAAAATCAGTTAATGCAAAAACATTTAATAAACAAAATTGAGAAGGAAGAATTTGTTTTAGCGGAATCAGATAACCATGGTTACACAGAAGATTATTGTAAAGTTATTTCTACAAAAGCTTTAAAAAAAGGTGAAGTATATCACTTGAAAATTTCCTCTATTTCTAACGGGCAATTAGTAGCGTAAATACTATTTTCAATGTGAATTTATTACGAGCTATAATTTTGATGCAGTGGTCAAGATTATCAAGTTACTCAATTACTTTCAAGAGTGTTATGCGTATTTAAAGTTGCATCATTCCTAAATAAGCGATACCATCTGTATAGGATTGTTATTAAGAGAGTGAATATGCCAGGTATAACATATGAAGAATTTGAACAACATTATCTAAGAATAATAGCCCAAATTGCACTGAAAGCTGTGCAGAAGGGAGATATAGATATAATTGAAGAATTTGATCCCATTACATTGGATTTTAGAGCTAAAAAAGAAGATGACTATCAAGAAGAGATTGAGGAATTAAGATTATTAAAAGAGCAAGCTGAAAAGGCAGAATTCAAAGATGAATTGGGAGATTTTAATTTTAGTTTGAACAATAGATTATTGGATCATGATGTTGATGATGCAGTATTTAGATTTTTTGCACAAGATATTTTTGATGTAGATAAAGTTGCGCCGTATGAGGGAGAAGAGCAAACTAGATTGGATGAATTGGATGATATTCCTGAAAGTGTAAGAGATGAAATAAAAGCAATGGCGTACGTCGCTGTATTTGAGGAGCTCAGAAAAAATGCTGATAATGAAAAAGGTTTTTTACATTTTGCTGGCATTCTAGAAAAAATGAGCGATGGGATAAAATCATCAAAAATTGATAATCCTAAAATAAATGCAGAGGTAACTAGGGCAAGTGGTATATTAAAGAATATTGAAAATGCGAATAGTAATTTAACAAGAGAACGAGCTCAATCTTTGATGCGTGGAAATTCCAAGTCAATAATATTTGAAAGAGCAGAAAGAGCATACGATTTGCAACAAGAATTAAAAACAGAGTTAGCAAAATATTTAGCAGAGAATAGCGTTAATTTATTTGATCATAAGGGTGATTTAAAAGAAGATATTAACTTACCTAATTTTATTAAAAGAGTTGATACTGAGGGAATAGGCGTAAAAGGATTTTTGCCAAAGCAATTTGAAAATATAAAAGGGCAGCAAGGTCTAGTTAGTACAAAAGATTTTTTAACTGCATTGGGAGTTGATAAAAACAATGTTGATGATTTTAGGAAGCAAGTCAAAAGTGAAAAGGATATATTCTCCAGAAAAATAAAAGACAGGAATGAATCATTACGAAGAAATAAATTGCAGTCAGCTAATGCTAAAGAGCAATTAGGAATAAGGATTTTAAAGATATCAGGAGTAAGTGAGGGGCAAATAAATCGTATTATGCAAAATCCTGATGCAAGAAAAGCTATAACTAAAAGGGCTGAAAATGCCTTTGAAAATTTAAGAATTGATTTAGAGGAAATGAATATTATAGGAATTGATGAAGCACTTAAAGATGTTGATAGTAAAGTACTGCAAGGAGAAATAGAGAAGCAATCAAAAGAGTTTATAGCACAAGTTGGAAGAATTTCATCACGATCATTGGATTCCAAAGATATGCGAGGAAATGAGCATCTTCATGATGAATATCAAGCCAAAGCTAATAAAATGGATAGTGCGGAATTTGATAAAAATGCAGAAAAAGCATTAGAGTATGAAAAAACAAAAGATGAAAGGGGTAGGGATACGATTGCCAGAAAGTCACTGCAATTACTGGGTGCTTTAAGACCAAAAGATGAGAAATTTTGGACGCCGGGAAAAACAGCTATTGCTGGATTGGTAGCATTAGCAGTATTGGCTCCACCACTTGGGGCAATAGTTTGTGTTGCACTGATGTGTAAGGCTGCAAAAAATCAGTTTTATGACGAAAGTAAATTGCAAAATTGGGTAAATGATAAACTTTTTGAAAAACCTCCAGAAAAATTTGATTCACAGGAATTAGAACAAGTAACTGTAAAAGGATTATCTCAAGATGTAAAAGCACAATATTCTGAAGTAAACAAAGAGCCGCAGCAAGGGGCTGCTCAAGAATTGGTTCAGGAACAACAACGAGGAGGGGAATTAGGTAGAGGTGAAGAAGTAAGGTCGACACAAAAAGAATCTCAAGAGAAAGAGAGTGATGGTCAAGGTTTAGTAACAGATTTTTTGGAAAATCCTAGTAGAGTAGGTTTCATAATGATGGCTGCTGAGGGCGCATATGAGGCAGCTTCAGCAATTAAAGGAATGTTTTTTAAGAAAGGGTCTGAAACACCTGATCGTCAAGAGCCACAGCAAGGTGCTACTCAAGGATTGGTCCAGGAGCAACAATGGGGTGGGGAATTAGGTAGAGAGGCAAGTAGGGCTGCAGCGCCTGATGATCGTGGGCAAAGTATGCAAGAAGTGCGTGATCAGGCAAGAGAGCTAGGTGGTAGTATGCGTGATCAAGGAATAAGTTCACCGGATAGGTCTTTAGGTTCAGTAGGTGAAGCCTATGTTGGGGCTGAAGCTGCTAGAAGAACTCACACTGCCTCTTCTAGCAGTAGATCTAGATAATAAGTTACTGAGCTTTAATTAGTATATATGAGGTAGGTGAGGGTATGTTAAGTATATAAAAAAGATAGTTAAATCAAATTTTATTCTTGTATCTAGGATATTTAAGTCATACTATATTTTTGGGTTTGAACAAAATAAAGGTGCAGTGGGATGCCAATTGGTGATTTTCAAGACTTTCAAGAAAGATATTATAAAACTATAAGCCAGATAGCAGTTAAAGCTGTAAATATAGGATCTTTATCTTTTGATGATCATGATAATAGTTTAGATTTTTTTATAGGTGATGAATTTGATGATGAGCTAGGAGATCTAAAAAGCTTAAGAGTAATGGCTGTTGAGGCAAATGTAGATATTGAAGGTTTTAAGTTTGGACTTGGCAATTCTTTGTTAGAAAAAGCTGAAAATATGAAAATTTTTCAATA
>CAJQNX010000020.1 GCA_905479795.1 uncultured Candidatus Midichloriaceae bacterium
AGTTGACAGCACTCTCATCACTCTTTGCTCTAATTTTATTTGCTCTGGTAATTATTTTTGTGGTTTAGTAACATGTTTTTTAAAAATATTTCTTAAAAATCCTGGGGTTATGGTGGAAAGATAATTTGCGCTGACCTTTAAATCCCCATCAATATACCCCTTCATATCAAATAGTGTGCTCAAAATCATACCCTCATTTTTAGGACCTGAAAAAAGATTTAAAAATGGGATCTTCTTAAAAATTGTATTCACTATATTTTGAGGTACAATAATCCCTCTTGAGTTTAAATATTTTGTTTCTACGTCTACATTGCCACTTAGCTTTAGTGCCAATAATTTGGATTCAGCAATGCAATCATCAAATTCTAAATACCTTCCGTCATATTCAACTGGACATTTAAAACTATAAAATCTAATTCCCTTGTTCTTTATGATACTTCCTAATGTTGAAATTGGTGCCGTTAGAGTTAACAAATTGAGTAATGCTGGAGTTTTAATTGCGTAAAAGTTATTTAACTCAACAAACCCTTTAAATTTTTTATGCGTTACAAAGCTACCCTTTATTTCTAAATCCCCCTCGTTTATTTTTTCTGTTATACCAAGTGCTTTGAACACAGAGCCTGCATCAGGGGAAGTTATAGATAGCACTGGGTAGTTATAATATACCCTAAGTGGCTGATTTTTCTCCATAAATGCAGATATATTTACACTTATGCTCTTTTGATTATCCACAGAAATATCAACATCGTGCAGCAAAGTATTGTTCCTTAATATCATATTATCAACCTTCCCCTTAAAACTGAAAAATCCACCACCTTTTAAATTATCAGAATTTAATTGGCTCACTAATTCTTTTAAGCTAAATTCACTTAAATCTGCTTTAATCCCATTGACTGCAATTCGATTTAAATTTTCTACTTTCTCATAATTTAAAACCATTCCTTGAACATTATTTTGAAATACACTGCATTTAAAATTTACCACCTCCCCAATTTTATCATTAATACTTCCCGTTCCAGAAAAATATTTATGAGGTATTTTAAATTCAAATTTTGAGATTTTTGTTTCATCATTCCAATCATTTATAAACTCAATGTGTATTTTTCCTGGTAATTTTGCTTTTTTTACTATGCTAAGCGCATCAATATTTACTGAAGTATTATATAAATTTGCCCAAAATTCTGAAGTTATTTTTTTAGAATTTGCTTTTATTACACCTCTTATATTAGCATTATTGCCGAAAAAATTTGAGAGGGGTATTTTTAGTTTTCGAAAATTTTGCAAGTTATCATTAATATCAATTTGTATTACATAATTTTTATTATTTTTAATCAAAATGTCTGCATCCACAAAAATATTCAGCAATTTATTGATTTTGGCATTACCACTTATTTTTAATTTCTCTCCTATTAAGTTCACCTCCAATTTGCCGTTAGTTAATTGATAATTTTGATATACACCATTAATAACAACATCACTTAATTGAGATTGTAGGTTGAATTTCAAATCTTCAAACGTTGGTACTCTATCAAAGGGTACTACAAAATTAATTTTTGTATTTGCCATGCCCTCCACCTCTTTTTGTTCCTGAAGTTTATAATGCATATTAGCAATCCTTAATTGCTCACTGATGCTACCCACAATATTGGCATTAAACGTCATCTTCAATTTTTCTTGATTTAAATCCTCTATTTCAGCCTTTACATTGTTTATAGAACTATTTAAAACTTTTCCATCCACACTACTTATCACCAAATTTTTTGTTGTAAACTTCACTTCCGCAGTATTTAGAGTTACAATAGGAGCATTCTTTAGGTATTTAAGGTGAGCATTTTTCAAATTTATTGAAGTCGTGAGCGAAGGTTTAATTTGCTCGTTAAAATCATTTTCAAGCATTAAATTGCTAACCTCCCCACCCTTAAGATGTTCTGATAACCATAAATGCACTTCTGGTAATAAATTATTCGACCATATATTTAAAACCTTCTTTGTAGATAAATTTAAAATATTAAGGTCAGCAATTAGCTTTTTTGCCTCATAATTAATTTCACCTTTTATTAAAATTTTATTATCTATCTTTGAAGTAAAATATGGTATGTCAATTTTACTAAAATTATTTAGTATCTCTCCTTTAAAATTCAAAGCATTTATATCCAAATTATTTTGAAAAATATTAGAATTTGTCACGCTTGTTATGCCACTTTGTATAAAATCAAAATTTATCTTCTCTACAAAATTTAAATGGGATAGTCTTGTGTCAAAATTGATTTTAAAATGAGTTTTTATATTTGTCTTATCAATAATGAGCTCATTGCTTATTTCAGGCTGTTTATCTGACACAATTCTGCCTTTGATATCTATGGCATTACCAGCGGTAGTTTTAGCAGAAATTTTCAGATTAGCAGCTGCGTTATTCATCTGAATTAAAGAGTTCACTTCAATATTATTTATATTATCAAACTTTAACTCTAAATTTTTTAGATTAATATTATAATCATCTCCATTGTTATTCTTAATGTTTATTTTAAAATCTTCTATAATATAATTTTGATCTTTTAGTATATATTGATATTTTTTCAATATGTTTATTACATTCGTTACAGGAATTTTTTCCTGCTTTAATTCTTTATTTTTTTGCGATTTATCATAAACAATTGCTACTTTTTTCTCATCTAGAATAATGCCTTTAAACATTTGTTTAGGCCTTCTTAATATTAGGCCAATAATATCAAATTTTAACCTTAAATCAGGCGCTATAAAAACAGCACTTTTTTTATAACTTAACTCTAAATCTTCCAAGCTAAGAACAATAGATGCATCTTTTAGGCTAAGAGCTATACCTGTGCGTATTTTACTTATATTTATTTGATCTAAATTTTTTTCAATATTATGCTTAATGATATTATCAATAAATATGAAGTGCTTGGATCCAAAAAAACTTAAATACGCTATCATACTAACTATGATAAATAATAACATAATAAGGCTTAATTTCAAAATAACCAGTGGCTTTTTTAGATAAACCCTATCTGATGATTTGATAGAATTATTCATTAATTAATACTTTTTTTATAAAGTTATTTTGTGAATTAAAATTATCAATTTTTGTCATTCTGAAATTAGAATATGATAAATTGCTATCATTAACTGATACATTTATTAAGTTACTTTTTGAAAAATTTATTCCTGCTAAATACGAATTGAATATTTTAGAGTTATTTATGATTGCTTGATAAAATGTAGAATTTTTCAAGTTACCTGAATAAAAATTAAAATTTGTTAATTTTACCCTTCTAAAATTCGAGCTGCTAAAATCGCATAACATTACAATAAATTCAGAAATTTCACTATCCTGAAAAAGAGCATAATTCATGTTACTTTTATTAATAATAACTTTTGATAACTTTGCTTCGCTAAAATTAATTGCCTTAGCATTAATTTGATTAAACGTCACATTTGATAATTTTGCATTTTGAAAATTCGATGCAAATATAATGCTGTCTTCAAAAATTGCTTCTGTAAATTCACTATTATCCCAATCTATTGCTTGAAGATCACTATTAGCAATATTAATTTTATTAAACTTGCTTGAAGAAAAAAAATTTAAATCCCAAAACACTTCAGTGATTTTTATATCTTCAAATAGGCTGTAGTTGAATTTTGACTTAACTATTTTTGACTTATCTAGATTGCAGTTATTAAAATGAGAATTAGAAAAATTTGATGCAAATATTTTAGCATTTTGAAAATTTGCCGAAGCAAATATAGAATTTTTTGCATAAATTTTACTTAATTTAGCATTTGTTAAATTTGCTTTAGTAAAATTTGATCTACTAACATTTGTCTTGATAAATGTTGTTCTTTTTAAGGAGGTGTTTGAAAAATTAGCTCCTTCTAGAAAGGTATTTCCAAAGGTGCAATCATCCATATTTGAGCCTGAAAAATTAGCATGATACATAATGGTATTTGAAAAATCCAAACCTGATAAATCCAATCCACTTAAATTTTGCCCTAGGGATTCTACAATATTAATCGGCTGATTAGAATTTTTTGCTGAATTGAGCAAATCCTGAATCTCATTTCTAGTAAGGTTTGACTTTTTTATTTTGGTTACATCATCAGCACTTTGCTTTGATGTGTTTTGCATTAATTTGAATTTTCTTAAAACTGACTCAGGGGTTTCGTCTTCTGCAATCGCTACATTTATATATACATTCAATAAAAAACAAAGTGATAATGCTACACTGAGTAAAAATTTCATTTTACAAATAGTTTTCAACGTATTTTTCAAAAATCTGAACTGCATTAACAGCAGCCCCTTTTCTAAGATTATCAGAAACTATCCACAAATTTAAAATATTATTTGCAATATCTTGCCTAACTCTTGATACTAAAACCTCATCCTTTCCCACACAATCTACTGGAGTAAAATAATTATACTCACTTGATCTATCCGTTAGTACGCCCTCTGATTTATTTAATATATTATAGGCTTCATTTACCGATATATTTTTAGAAAATTCAACATTAACAGACATACTATGACCAACAAAAACTGGAACTCTTACACATGTCGCTGTGATATCAATATCACTGCATAACATTTTTTTTGTTTCCTCCATAACTTTAATTTCTTCATTGGTATAACCAGTTTCAGTCAATTCATCAATTTTAGCAATAACATTAAATGCTATTTTTTCTCTATTATTGTCATCAGAAAAGACATTGCTCAATCTGTCTTTTGTTTGAACATATAGGTCATCCATTGCTTTTTTTCCAGCTCCTGAAACTGATTGATATGTTGAAACAACTATCCTTGATACTTGGGCAAATGTATGCAAATTTTTCAATGTAACAACCAAAGGAATCGCTACACAATTCGGATTTGTTACTATATGCGATTCTTTTGCAAGTTTTAATGATGATAAATTAACTTCTGGCACAACTAACGGGATATCTTCATTCATTCTAAAATGGGAAGATAGATCTATTACTAATTTTACTTTTTTACTTGCTACTAGCACATATTTTTTAGAAATACTTGCATTAGTAGCAAAAAATACAAAATCTATATCTGTAAAGTCAAAACCCTCTATAGAATTTACTTCAATTGATCTATTTTTAAAAACAACTTCTTTCCCAACTGATTTTTGGGATGCAACAGCAAATATTTTTTCTATTTGTACTTTGGAATTTTCTAAAATATTTAAAATCTCTCTACCAACATTACCTGTAGCACCAATCACTGCAATACTGTATTTCATATCTTTAATTTAAGAGGTTTAGAATCATATTATAATAACTCCCTTTGAAAGCAAGGAAATTTCAAATTTCATCAAATAAAAGTTTTGTAATAATCACCTTATCATTTTTTTTAATTTTTAAACTACCACTGTGAATTTTCATTATAAATCTTGCATATAATAAACCTTTACTTAAAAAAAGAAGGCTATTAATCGCTGTTGATCTTGGAAAATCAATCTTAATTATTTTTTTATGCATTTCTTCTAAATTTAACCTTCCTTCAATCACTAAGCTAACTTTTTTTAATTTTGCCTCTCTTTGTAGATCAATTTTAATATTACTTAAATCTGCATTTTCATAAAACTCTGTAAGCAATTCGAATAACATTATTTTTATTAAATTTTTATCTCCATATATTAAGCTGTTATTATTACATTCTTTATTCCATGCGCAATGAACTCCATATTCATTTATCTCACTTAAAATATTATCTAAAAATTCTTTTAATAATATTTTAGATTTAGCCAAGGTAAAATCATGATTATCTTCATAAAGAAAGTTTTTATAGATAGATGCATTGCTTTTAAACTTAAAAAGTTTAAAATAATTTGTTGCTAATTTTAACTTACTATCACCCTTATCTAAATAATTTTCTTTATGCCCATCAATAAATGATAGAGTGCGACAAATATTATCATTGAGATTTTGGGAAACAATTGGAATTAACCTCCCTATTAACTCTAATTCATCCGTTTTTTCTTGGTCAGTTTCTATGGATTGATTTAAGTTTTTAACTTTTTCTAAAATATATGAAAAATTTGTTTTATTATAGCTTTTGTTATTAACATAAGAATCAAATTGCTCCTCTTGTTTCCTAATTTTTGAATGTAAAATATATAAAAAAGCAGTTATCAAAAACAAACCAATCAAGACTATAAATACACCAATATAGCCTTTGTTATTTATAATTGAATAAAAATTATTGATTGAATATACACTTTTATTGGGTTCAAAAATTAATATTAAATCCTTATACTTTAAATTATATAAATTGGGCATGTTTTTTCTTTCATGCCAATCTATTTTACCTATGTTTTCTACATTATTTATACTTTTACAACGATTAACAAAGTTACTATCTTGAAGATTAGAAATATGCATATTTTTATTAGAAAAAATAACTTTACATTTCTTATCTAAGACTATTATTAATCCAGAATAATTTATTAGATTACTAATATTTTCTTTATTTAGATGAACCAATAAAGTACCAAAATATTCCTCTTTCTTATTTGTCAATCCAAATAAAAGAGATGAAACATAGTCATCTTTTAACAATGTTTTATTTGTATTGTCAAAATGAATTTTCCAGCTTTCCTTGCGAGTATTATCTATAAGATTTAAACATAAATCTGTACTCGTACATTTCGCAATGCCACTAAATCTATCTATTTTTATATCACCAAACTTGTTTAAAAATTGAATAAGAAGTGGATTCTCTTGTCGAGTCGCTATATTTAAATGTTTCTCATAATAATTAATATATTTAGAAAATACCGAATAAATTTTTTCTGGATGAGAATAATTATTTTCAGCAATTACTCTTCCAAGAATATTTAAAAGAATTTCAATATTTTTTATTTTTTCCTGAAACTGAACATGAGTTTGCTCAATTTCAGCTAAATTATCATTGTGAATTTTTTCATTCTGTTCTTTTATATGAATCCCCACCAGACTTAAAATGATAATAATAAATATGCTGCTCATAATTATAAGTAGCAACTTACTAATTTTACTTAATCTAATTGATCTAAAAAAACTTAACATCTAATTTTTCCACTACTAATGTAAAGACTATAAATTACCGCTTATTGATATATGAAAAACACATTGAAGGCTATTGGAAAATTTATATATTAAACATCCCTCTCTTCAATACTGCTCACATTCTTTATGTTTTTCTTTTTGCTACTATCGCGTTTAATAGCATTAAACGGTTTTAAAAGCAACCTATATACAAAAACAAGAGAAAAGAAAAATATTGCAATTATAAACAATAAAATAAAGACAAGTACTTTAAACACAACATTAATATGTATAATTATCCCTATTGTTTAACTTAATTTTTCAATTATTTCAAACACTCAGTAGCATTTGATATTAATAATTTTATACTGCAGTCCTTAATTGATGATTTGTGATATCCTAGACATTACCTCTTTTTTAGTCAATATCTCCAGAGTTTCATATATAGGCGGAGATTTAAAAGTCCCTAAAACTCCTGCTCTAAGAGCTTTCATAATAATTGACGTCTTTATATTAAGTTCTTTTGCTAAATTTGAACAAAGTTGCTTTAATGTTTCAGCATTCCAATTTTGCTCCTCTTCAAAAACACATAAAATATTCTTTAAAAGTTGTTTAGACTCGTTTAGCGCAAGGATATCTTTTGATTGATCGTCAATAGAGCTGGAATATGAAATAAATATGGATGCTAAATCAACTAAATCATTGATAGTTTGACCCCTTGATTTTATTAAAGGAATAGATTTCTTAATTCTTTCTACGCACTCTTCATTCAATAATTCTTTATTCATTTTGCTGATTATCTTATTAAAGACTACCTCATCATCTAATAATTTAATATAATGTTGATTAATAAATTTCAATTTATCCAAATCAAACCTTGCTGGAGACTTATTAACGTCCTTTAAGTCAAAAACATCTATCGCTCTTGCACCACTTATTATCTCTTCGTCATTATAACTCCATCCAAGTTTTAAAAGATAATTAAATATTGCTTGAGGCAAATATCCTAAATTCTCGTACTCATCAACACCTAATGCACCATCCCTTTTTGACATTTTACTTCCATCACTGCTGTGTATTAAGGGAATATGCGCATATTTTGGCTGATTCCAGTCAAGTGCCTTTATTATTTGCAATTGTCTAAATGTATTTGTTAAATGATCATTGCCCCTTATAACATGCGTGATTTTCATGTCATAATCATCTATAACACAGGAAATAAGATAAGTAGGCGTACCATTAGAACGTAATAATACCATATCATCCATTTCTGAATTACTTACTTCAATTCTTCCTAAAACATCATCTTGTAAAATAGTAACTCCATCATCTAAGGTTCTTAGTCTAATAACAGGATTTAGATCTTTATTATAATGTGCTTTATCTCTCCATTCACTTATAAATTTTTCCCCAGGATTTTTGATCTTGAAGTCTTGAATTTCCTCTTGCGTGGCATAACAATAATAAGCCTTTCCCTCATCTACTAAACTTTTTACAACATCAACATGCCTTTTAATATTTGCAGATTGAAATACTATATCCTTATCCCAATTAAGACCCAACCATTTTAGCCCATATTGTATTGATTCTATATATTTCTCATTAGAACGCTCTTTATCAGTATCCTCAATTCTTAAATAAAAATCTCCCTTATACTTTTTTGCAAATAGCCAATTAAAAATTGCGGTTCTAGCCCCTCCAATATGCAGTGTACCTGTAGGACTTGGAGCAAATCTTGTTCTTACTTTCATATTAATACGGTGCTGAATAAAATTGTGGTCTTTGAAGAGAAAAAAACTTTTTATCAAAATTTAAATTATATTTCGTATTAGTAAAATATAAAAAATATTCCTCTAACTCATTTTTATTTACACGTATCTCTTTCAAATTCATAGGATTATACGAAAATATCATCATTATATTGGTATTAACATTATCTATAATTTTCTCAATATGCAGATGAATTTCGTTATTAGACAAGCTAATCTTTTTAACGTCATTTGCTAATTTAATATTTTTTTCTGAAAGTAACTTAAAAAAGTAATTACTTTGACTTACATATGATACTTCTTGTAATTCATAATCATGATACATTACGTTTTCATCTCTTAATATAATTGTTAGCTTTTTTGGTGCTAAATAATCAAACCTTAGCATGCCAGGTTTAGATATGTATAATTTTCCAGATGAAGATTTTTGTTTATCTAATGGTGCTAATTGTTTAAAATCTGTAGATAAGGTATGGATGTTATTTAAATAATGTTCAACTTCACTAATCAAGGTAGCTTCATTAGCAAACGCAAAACTTATAAAAATGAAATAAATAGCAATAAAGAATTTTATTTTCATATTTTATTAAAAAATTTGTAAATCCGGTTATAGCAAAGTATCTTCTATGCCAGTGGATAATTATAAATAATATTACATACTAACACAAGTTAATTACATTATGTATAAACTTATGCTAAAATAAATATTGATTTATCAAATCATTTCTTCAAATAATAAATTTATAAGATATGCAAAAAGAATGTGATCTAATATCAATTGGAAAACAAATCATAGAAGATGAAATAAACGGGCTAAAAGATTTAGAAAAATCAATCGATTCAAATTTTTATAAAATAATAAAAAAAATTATAGACAATAACGGACGACTAATTCTTAGTGGAATGGGTAAAAGTGGATATGTTGCAAGAAAAATATCTTCAACCCTTTCTTCAACCGGAACACCCTCTTTCTTTATTCATCCTGCTGAAGCAGGTCATGGCGACTTAGGAATGATAACCAAAAATGATATAGTAGTATTACTATCAAATTCAGGTGATACATATGAACTAAATACTATTATAGATTACTGCAAAAGATTTAATATTTATATAATAGGCATTACTAGAAAAAGTAACTCCATTTTAAGCAAAATTTCTGATTTACCAATTATTTTGCCCAATAGTAAAGAGGCTTCTGATATAAACGTTCCATCAACTTCTGTAATAATGATGATTGCATATTGGGATGCTATTGCAATTGCGTTACAAAAAATAAGAAATTTTTCTCAGGAGGATTTTAAAATTCTACATCCAGGAGGAAAAATTGGAGCAAGATTATTAAAAGTATCAAAGTTAATGCATAAAAAAGAATCTGTACCTGCAGTTTCTATTAATAGTTCCGGAATGGACGTAATCCTTGAAATGACGAAAAAAGGCTTTGGTTGCACCGCAGTATTGAATGATGAAGGTGAGTTAATAGGAATAGTAACTGATGGAGATTTAAGAAGGCACATCGATATGGATTTTAAAAATGCAAAAGCAAAGGATATTATGAGTAAAAAGCCTTTTTCAGTAGAAAAGGATTTTTTTGCCTCTCAAGCATTATTTATAATGAATGAAAATAACATTACCCAGATTTTTGTTGTTAAAGATAATAAACCCGTTGGAATTATTCACATGCATGACCTAGTGAGGGCAGGAATAGTTTAATGAGATACAAAAATCCTATCAAATTTGGTCTCATACTTGTACTTGTAGGAATGTGTATATCCTTAATTATTAATTACTACATTAACATATTAGAAACAGAAAATATAATAACTCCATCCAATGAAACATCAGCATTTAGTAAATCCAAATATGAAACATCAATATTAGATCCGCAATATTTCTTTTATGATAATGATAACAGAGAGTTATTTATCCAGGCTAAAAGCGCAAATAAAATGAATTCACAAATTGATTTGGAGTCCATTTCAGGAAACGTAAAATTAAAAGATAATTTTGATTTTAGTTTTTACGCACAAAAAGCTATATTAATGACTAATAAAAGAAAAATCTTCTTAGATGGTAAGGTGGATATTACCAACAAAAATATGATAAAATTATCCTCCCCAAACCTACTGATCAACTACGGTAATTATACTGTATCCTCAGATCAAAAAATAATCCTAAGCTATGATAATATAGCATTACTTGCGTCAAAATTTAATTTAGACAATAAGCAAATTTTAAGATTCACAAATGGCGTAAAAATGAAGATCAAAAAAATTAATTAATATACCATATAGCTAAAATAAATCAGTAACTTTGTTACCTCCTTAAAACAGTAGCAAGGTTAAAATGTGATGCGGTTTCATGTATAAATTGCCTCTCTTTTTGAGTCATTTTTGGTCTGACTCATTGGGGTCACTTCATGTATAATATACATTTATAATCAAAATAATTCGATAATTTGCTATGTTTTACAACGAAAAAGTGAAAACATTTTGATTTTTAAAGATTTCATGATACTTGAAAGGTAAAAGTTTAATTCGCAATGAGTTAAAAACCAGCATCAAATACGCTATCAAATTTGCAGATTTGTAGTTTATAATCAGACCCCATATAGCAAGTTTCTTTATCTAAGAGCCAACTTAATTTTGGCCCATCTTCAGTTCCATCTTCTCCTAACTCTAAACCTTCTATACCAGATATACCTAGGTTCTGATTGAATTCTAATAAAGTGCCTATAGTTGCGCATTTTTTTTGCTCATATAGCCAACTTTTATCATCTTCGTATGCATCATCACTAGGATATATTATATCAATATTCGCTCCTTTATTTGATGCCTTTAAATAAGATAGTCCAAATGGCAATAATGTAGTATAAGATGTTTGCATCAAAACATCAGATTCATCTATACTTTGTAGATATGAAGGGGGGTTTAAAAAATTTGATTTAATTTTATCTAATAATGCGGAAAGTATAGGATGATTGGGTCTAGCAGCAAAAATATTATTAACAAAACTTTGAGCAAAAAAATCATATCTATATAAATCATCTTCTATAGTACGACTAAGCTTGAAATTTAAATCTAGATACACTCCACCAAAATATTCTACTATACTATATCTTAGTATGTCTGAGGCCATACCAAATAATTTTTTATCAGTTAACTCTAGTACGGTTTCAAACAGTTGGATATCATCCTTAATTTCTTGTATATCTCTAAATTCAAGTCCCTGCTTTTCTAAGCTTGATATTGAATTTGGGATAAGTGATTTGTCATTTGTCCAAATTATATGTTTCCATTTTTGATTTACAGCATTTAAAAGCTCTGTGTTATTGCTGATAGTTGAGATATCAGATGCATCTATCTCTTTTGGTGATGAAGAATGAGTAAGCCATATTTGATGAGATGTGTATGGAATTTTATTAATTTCAGCCTTTGTAGCTGCAAGGTTTTTGACTATGTTTTTATAAAATTCTACTAAGCCAAAAGGATATTGATCAATAACTTCTTGCTTAAGAAAATCCCATGCAATCTCTGAGTAAGGACTGCATATTGCTCCATATTCTTTTAGCAAATTAGTGATATAATTTTTATCTGCAAGTTCAAGCGGATATAGACAAAAACCGCCGTTATTAATTAGAATGTTTAAATCAGCTCCCTCTTCAATTGCTTTTTTAGTGCATCGAAAATTATCTCTAGTTATACAGTGTACTAATGATTCTTTATACGAAGTGATAGTCACTTTTTGTTTAGCTTTTAAAAAATTAAAAACACTCATACTAAATCCCCCAATAAATAAATATGATTATACGTGCGAAGTATAACATGAATATCCAAACAAAGCAAATTGCTCAATCAATCTTTATTATGGATTTTATACCGATGTCAAAGCGTGTCATTATTATTAAAAGTTTGCCTTGCCAAAGCTATTGTTCTACTTATCCAATAAACCCTCTAATTTATCAACTAAATTTTTTGCCATATCTTTTTTTGAAATACTCCCTAATTCCTTATATGAATCAGTACTACACATGCCAAATTCATTAAAATCTTTTCCCAAATGTTTAGTTTTATTTACCACTACCAGATCAAGATTTTTATTTCTTAATTTATTCTTAGCATTAAGTTCACAATTATCACTTTCAAGTGCAAAACCAACAACCAATTTTGGTCTATCTTTATGGTGCGTTATTGCTGATATTACATCTATATTTTTTATAAATTCCAGCTTTAAACTATCATCACTTTTTTTGATTTTTTTAGCACTATAATCTTTGATTTTATAATCACATATAGCGGCAACGCTAATATAAACATCAGCTGGTAGTGAATTAAGTGATTCTTTTAGCATTTCATCTGCTGTATATGCTCGTATTATATTATCTGGCAAAGATACAGTAGTATGTCCAGCAATTATGTAAACTTCACATCCTCGTTTTAAGAGCTCAGTTGCAATCAGCATACCTTGGGCTCCTGATGAATAATTCCCTATAAAACGAACTGGATCAATTGATTCTTGTGTTGATCCTAAATTAATGATTATTTTTTTACCTTTAAATTTTTGATTACTAAAAAGGACAGAATCAATAAAATGCAATATCTTTTCTTCACTTGGGTATCTGCCTACACCCTCCTCTCCGCAAGCCATTAATCCATATTCAGGCTCAATTACTTGGAAATTTTTTCCTTTTAAAAAACTTAGGTTACTTTGTGTAATACTATTTTGATACATACTTGGATTCATAGCAGGAGCAAGCATTATTGGTATTTCAGCAGCAAGTATGCACGATAAAGATAAAGTACCAGCTAAACCACAAGATATTTTAGCGATAAAATCAGCTGTAGCAGGAGCAACCAAGATAGCATCATGTTCTCTTGCCAAGTTTATATGCAGCATTGGGTCATGCTCTTCTTGAAATATTTCATCTTTATAAACAGTAGCCTTGCATAAACTCCTGATACTTAAACACGTGATGAATTTTTCTGCCCCTCTAGTTAAAATCACCGTGACAATATCACCATTGCTCTCTAAAAGATTAATTAATTTAGCAGCCTTATAAGCTGCTATACTACCAGTAATAATTAAAAGTATTTTTGCCACGGTCCCAAATTTTAATTGCTAAAAATATAACTCATAATGCATATGAAGCTCTGAATGTAAATGAATTTTTCCCATACTACGCACACAGTTTATATAATTGTGTTTTCTTGACATTTTAATTTTTATATATTTATACTTTTAAGTATTAAATAAATAGTGGAGTATAAATGGCGAATTCACAAGATAATAAAGATATAATACCTTATGGCTATGGTACATGGGTATATGATCAAGAATACGACGGCAATATATCTGAAGGCTCTATATCATTAAAAAATGGGAAAGAAAATGTTAAGCCTGGGTTATTTAAAGACGTAATCACTGAGTGGAACCAAAAAGCAACGGGTTTCCCATACACGCAGATATTTTCTTATGGAGGAGATATAGAAATGTATTGTCGTGGCTCTGGTCAATCTGATCAAACTGCTCCATGCATAAAAGCAAATGGATATGTATCTCCACCAACAAAAGATCTGACTGATGGATTTATAGTTACTTTCACTGGGAATGATAAAGATCAACATATTGGTCTTAAAAGCCTTGAAGGGTATTTGGGCATTCCAAAAATTGCACAGCATATACTTATTATTGATGGGCGTGTAGATTTACCGGTAAAAACTGAGGAGGAACAAGAAGAAGAATACTTAAATCATATTAATACACTACCAGCAGACGAAGCTCAGTATTTTGCTGATAAAGTATCGAAAGCTATTTGTAGTAATAATGACGTTGCTGGTGTACAATTTGACATAGAACCTTTTAGTTTTACAGGAGAAGGCGGAAAAGTTCCAGGACCTGGACAAAAATTCTTTTATAACCAGATTGCTAAAAATTTTGCAGGATGGAATGGGCATTCAGGTGATAACACAGGTATCAATACTGGTGGTGACACTCTGGGATGCGTAAACACAGATCATCCTAATGGAAGAATTTTTAGCATATTCACTTTTGCAAAAGCAATAACACCCGATGTAAAAACAATGTTAACGCAGTATGGAAACGGTTATGTTATGGATTCGTTATATGATTTAGGTCCTAAGCCAGGAGGGGAGCTAAATTCAGTAGAAGACTTTAAAAAGTATGCAACACAAGAAATTCAAGATATGAAAGCATTAAGTGTTCCATATCAATTTGCAATACCAGCCGCTGCATCTGCGCATGAATTTGAAACTAGAGCTGGAAAAGACGCCGCTGGTGCAGGAAATCAGATTGAATATGTTAAATCCGTAATTGAATTAATTAAAGAAAATGTATTAAATGACCCTAACTTTAAAGGCATAGGTGTTTGGTCTTATAATCAAAAAATGTACTGGCCGAAAGGTGGTGATGAATATACTCCCGCATCTCCTTCCGAAGAATCAATGAATTATCTTGATTCAGCAATGCCAGCAGAACTTATTAGCTCATCAACATCGAATCATGATGAATTATAAATTCAAGCTTTAAAAAGCGACGATACTTAGGCAATATCATATTTATTTTTGATATTGCCTGCACATTGTTTATTTTATGTAAGTTACACGCTTTATATTCATTGATCATTTCCAGATTAATAATGCTATAGGCACATGATGTAAATTAGATTGTAAAGGCTAAAATATTTGATATTACAGCACCTCAAGATACTTAAATCTATATATCTATCATGTAATCTACCATCACTCTAAAATGGTAGTGATAAATTACTCATGCCTAAATACTTCCCCTGAAAGCTATTTCACCAAGGTATTTATGCTTTGATGACTTAAAGTATTTTTTCTTACAATCAAAAACCTAAAGCTTTAGTAATTTTATAACTCATCGTGCATATCAACATTAGTAGTACTGGTAATATTATGATAATTTCCTAATACAGTGCATGTGGCATTTACAGTATTTTCTACAAAAAGCAAAGCTCCTTCCAGCCCCTCAACAACTAAATACTCACCACCAGTACTAACATCTTCTACAACATCTTTTGCAATTGGTATTATAACTGGGAGCAACTCTACTACATTAGGTAATAATTTTTCAATTCCCTTTGCAAGTTGAATCCCTGCGTCAACATATTCCTTCTTATTAACATCCTCTCGAATAGAAGACATGGTTTTTCCAATATCGTACACAACTAAATGAAACTCTTTTACCGCCGTCTCTATTCCATATTTTTTTTCAAGTAATTCCACTATCTTTGGAAGCAATTTTATTTCTTGCGTATAATTTAATTTATCTTTTTCATATGCATTAAAGCATGGTAAAATATTTTCAAATTTATTTTCCAACTCATGAAAAATTCCTGCTAATTTAAAAATGTTTATATTAGACATTTGGCAACCCCTCTAAAAAATTTTTGAAATTAACGATATCCGTAATGAAAATTAATGTCTACAATCATAAAATCGCAAGGATAAAATACTACTTCTATCTAGGCTAAATCTAAAATATTTCACATATTACTCTTAGCGTGCTGCATTTATTAGCTTTTTCTATATTCTAACAGAATTACTTATCATTGTAGGCTTGCACTATTTTTCTAATTGACTCTTGTCGTCACTTTCTAAATATAACGTTCTAGTAGGGAAAGCCATTTCAGCTTTATTTTGATCAACAATTTCACTAATTTTCAATAATACATCCTGCAGAACCGCCTGATACTTGATCCAATTAGTAGTTTTGGTAAATGCATAAACCATAAAATCAACAGAATATTGATTAAATTGAGTCAGATTTACAATTAAAGTCTGGTCTGAAGCAATTTCCTCATGTTTCATTAACATATTCTTAACTTCATCAATTATTTTTGCTACAACACCAATATCACAATACCTCACCCCAATAGTTGTTTTGATCCTTCTATGCGACATCCTCGAAGCATTTTCTACAATACTTGAGTTAAAAATAGAATTTGGGACATATAAAGGGCGTTTATCAAATGTCCTTATTTTTGTAAGTCTCCAACTAATTGATTCAACAGTACCATTTATATTTTTATCTGGAGAAATCACCCAATCACCTATTTCAAAAGGCTTATCAAGATATATCAAAGTCGCTCCAAAAAAATTTGCCAATAAATCCTTTGAAGCAAAACCCAATATTATACCACTCACACTACCAAAAGCTAGCAAACCACTGATGTTGATTCCAGAAGTTTCAATTAAAGTAAGAAGTGCAAAAATAATAACAATTATTTTCAATATTCTACAAAGAGTTCCGATCGGAATATTAGCCCTGTTAGCAAGTGAATTCATCCTTTTAGAATACAACTCATATTCGTGTATAAGCTTAAATGCAAACAATCCAAGCAAAAATATAAATATAATTTTTCTACCAAGCAAAACGGAATGCAATATATCAAAATTTAGAAATTTATTTATTAATGCAACAATATATGAGGCAATCAACACCCAAATTAAAACTTTCAAAGGAATTTTAATTGAAAAAACAACTATTTTATAAATACTTTCGTTCTTTCCTGTTTTTTCAAATTTACGATAAAATTTATTAACAACTTTATTAATAATAAAACCTATAATTATTATTAATAAAACCTCAGCTAATACATACATCAATGAATCGTTTTTAAAAAATAATTCAAATGGAAGAAATTTATTCATAGAACAGTTTTTTTATTATGATATTATATTCAATCAACTTTTTTCAAAAATAGTAAAAATTTAATAGGTAACAAAATTATAATAAAGGATTTAACTTTTTAGAAGAAGATGTTATTTAATAACATTATGCAATAATAATTTTATTACAAGTCCCAATCTATTAATTAACAATTAAAATAAATTAAATTTAAAATTTCATGTGTGGTATTTTTTGTTCAAACAGTAATTACGGTGTAAAAAAAGACATCATTAAAGGATTGCATTTTTTAGAATATAGAGGTTATGACTCAGCAGGTTTGGCGTTTATTCAAAAAGATCAGTTGAAGATCATTAAGGCATTAGGAAAAGTCTCAAATTTAGAGGAAAAAATTAATAGTACAATAGATGATGGCAAAATTGGTATTGGACATACTAGATGGGCAACTCATGGTAAAGTGAGCTTAAATAACTCACACCCTATTTCTAATCAAGAAATTGCTGTTGTTCACAATGGGATTATAGAGAATTACAAAGAAATTAAAAATAAATTAGTTAAGCAAAATTACGAATTTAAAGGCGACACAGATACTGAAGTTATACTAAATTTACTTCAATATTACATTAATTCCAAATCTGATTATTTAGAAGCATTTAAAAAAACAATAAATGATATAAAGGGTAATTATGCCATTTCTGTCATATTTCTTCATGAAAAAAATACTATATTTTGCACTAAAAATGGCTCACCCCTCTCGATTGGATTGGGAGAGAGTGAAAATTATATTGCATCAGATGTTAATACTTTAACATTTTTTGTAGAAAAAATTATAACGCTGGAAGATGGTGATATTGCACTTATAACTAAAGATGATCACAAGATTTTTGATAGCAGTCATAATGCTGTAAGAAGAAGTATTCAAGAATTCACTAAGAAAGAAGAAGATAATGAACTTGGTGTATTTCCAAATTATATGCTGAAAGAAATAAATGATCAGCCAAGGATTTTGAAAAAAATTATACAAAACATTATATCAAAAAAAGAAAATAAAAATTTATCATCCATAAACTGGGTAAATGTAAGTAAAATATCTATAGTGGCCTGTGGAAGTTCATACAATGCTGGAATGGTAGCAAAATATTGGTTTGAAACCTATGCAAAAATACCGGTAGAAATTGATTTTGCCTCAGAATTTAAAGCAAGAAATATTATTTATGATAAAGATGCATTATATGTTTTTATTTCTCAATCTGGAGAAACTCTCGATACCTTAGTTGCATTAAAAGAAGCCCAAAAACACAACGTTATTACTATTGGACTCGTGAATAATTTAAATAGTTCGATTGCAAATCTTGCAAAATATACCGTAGCAATTGAGGCTGGAATAGAAATATCTGTTGCATCGACTAAAAGTTTTATAGCTCAATTAATGAAATTGCTTAACATTGTGCTGATAGCAGCAACTGAAAAAAAGTTAATGTCAAAAGATGCTTGCGATGAATTATTGAAAAAAATTAATAGTGAAATAAATGCTTTAGACGGGTTACTTGAAATTAGTAAAAAAATTGAAGAGATTTCTCAATCTATTTCTAAGGCTAAAAATATTATTTTTATAGGCAGAAATTACATGTATCCAATTTGCCTAGAAGGCGCTTTAAAACTAAAAGAATTATCATACTTGCCAGTTTTTGCATGCGCTGCTGGAGAGCTTAAACATGGCTCAATTGCGTTAATAGACGACGATTCATTAATTATTGCATTAGCACCAAAAAATAGCACGCATCAAAAAATGATCTCAAATATTGAAGAAGTAAAAACACGAGGTTCTAAAGTGGTTTTACTAACCGATTCAACAAATGATTTTGAAGTTGAGCACGTGTTAAATATTCCTAAAACCTCTGAAATTTTAACACCCTTACTATACACGGTACCCTTACAATTATTTGCTTATCAAGTAGCCTTAAATCTTGGTAAAAATGTTGATAGACCTAGAAACCTTGCTAAATCTGTAACTGTTGAATAAAATTCTAATTTCCTTATTTAATAACGTTACTTTGTTATTTTAATCTGATCTAATTTATTTAAAGATTGTTTTAAAAATTGAGTGTTTTTTGTATCTTCATCACTAAATTCTGAAATTACTCTATTTATATTTTTTAAAAGAAATTTTGAAGCAATTTCCTTTTTTATGATTTCCTCATCTGTTTTCCTTTGTATTTCTGCCAGAAAAAATTGCCTTTTAATTTCTTCTTCAATTTTTTTATCACTTTCTAATTTTATTGAATTTAATAAATGCTCATTTTGAATGAGCTTCTCTTCGTTAAGTTTATTTTGAATCTTCAAATCTTTTTCTAATTTCTTTAGATACTTGACCGCATCATTGTGAGCATTTTTAGCTTCATCTAATAGCTTTTTGGTATTAATTATATGTGAATCAATAGTGTTTTTTAAGGCCCGTTTTAACGGTTTATATGCAAAAAATAAAATAACTATAAGTGCAATAGATAACCAAAAAATTTCATTCATTTTTTTTCAAATAAATACAAATTTATTTTTTCCTCAATATCGCTTGAATACTTTTTCAAATCTTTGGCTAACGTCTCTTTCATTTTATTCAAAAACAGCTTATGTGCAATATTTCTACTTCCAATCTCATTTTTTAAAATGCTCAAGCGCCTTTGCTTAGTATCATAAATTTTTGCTCTTAAACTCTCTTCCTGCTCCTTAAGTTTTAATGATAATTCCTTCTTAGATTTTTCCAATTGCTCTTGAATATTACTAGCCTTCAATAACATCTTATTAGACTGAGCAATATAATTTTGAATTACTTCTTTTCTGTTTGTTAGAACCTTATTGTATTTGTTATAAAATTGCCTACTTGCTGTAAAATACACAAGCAGAAAAACAATAATACACCAAAAAGATTGATTAAAAAGATATGTTAAATCTAAATGAGGCATGCTTTACACACAAATAATTTAGACAAAAAATAACAATAATAGCGCTATTAAAAAGGCAAACAAACCCATTGCCTCAGCAAGACCAGCTCCAATAAAAGCACCTTTCATTAACTTATCTTCAGCCGAAGGATTTCTTGCTATGCCATTAAGAAGTGCTGCAAAAATATTTCCTATTCCCATAGCTGCACCAAACATCGCAATAGAAGTTAATCCGACTCCGATATATTTTAAAGCTTCTAATTCCATCTTTTTTCTCCGTATAAATTGTTATTTTTAATGTAGATTTAAAGCATCACTTAAATACGCACAAGTTAAAATTGAAAAAATGTACGCCTGCAGGACTGAAATAAATATCTCAAACCCCGTTAAAATTGTCAACAAAATTAATGGCATAATTCCAAAAAAGCCCGAAAGTATTACAAAAGTTGCCAGCACCTTCAGCACAACATGTCCAGCAGTCATATTTGCAGCAAGACGAATAGAGAGGCTTATAGGACGTGCAAGATAAGCAAATAATTCAATAAATATTATCAATGGAGCCAAAAATATTGGTGTTCCTTTTGGCAATAATATTGAAAAATAACCCACTCCATTTTTAACAAATCCCACTACCGTAATTACTATAAAAACAAATATTGCTAAAGTAAAAGTAACAGAAATATGACTGGTTGTAGTAAACACAGAGGGAATCATGCCAATGCTATTACTGATTAAAATGAACATAAACAATGAGAAAATTAAAGTGAAAAACTTTTGCGATCCTTTACCAGCCGTAGAAAGCAACATACCATCAATCAAGAGAAAAACTGCCTCACCACAGGCTTGTACCTTGCCAGGCACCAATGAAATTTTGTAACACGCCACCCTAGTTAACAACAGTATAATTAAGTATGTAGTTAAGAACGTTAAGGTAGAATTTGTAATTTGTATATTATGAGAAAAGACACTGAAATTTACTACAGACTTCACAAAAAACTGTTCTAGGGGATTTAGCATTTATATTACAATTATAATAACTTCTATTTTAATAACATCAAATTCACTAAAATTCAAATAAGGTCTTCATTTTTATAGTCATAAAGCGTATCATTCTTTATTAGCTTTCTTAATTTTTTCATTAAATCTTGATAATAAGTGATATTATGCCATGTCATGAGCACAGCACCTAATATTTCTTTACTCCTTACAAGATGATTTAAATAAGCTTTACTATAGTTTGCACATGTATAACAACTACATTTTGGGTCCAATGGTGAATCATCAACAATATACTGACTATTCTTAATATTTATTGTTCCTCCATTTACAAATGCCTGGCCATTTCTTCCTGATCTTGTAGGTAATACACAATCAAACATATCTACTCCCTTCTTTACAGATGCCACTATATCTATTGGCTTCCCTACCCCCATTAAATATCTAGGTTTATCTACTGGTATATTAGGAACAGTAAATTCTAAAACCTTTAGCATTTCATCATGACCTTCACCAACTGCCAATCCTCCAATTGCATACCCATCAAAACCAATGTTTTTCAATTTTTGCATACTTTCTTTTCTCAAATCTTCAAAAGTACTACCTTGAATTATTCCAAATATCCCATATCCATCTCTATTAACAAAGGAATCTTTAGATTCTTTAGCCCATCTTAACGATAGCTGCATCGATTTTTTAGCATAATCATAATCCACTGGATACGGAGTACATTCATCAAAGATCATAGTTATATTGCTACCTAGTTTATATTGAATATCTATAGACTTTTTTGGAGTCAAAAAATATTTCTTACCATCTATGTGAGAGTTAAACTCCACCCCTTCTTGAGAAATTTTTCTAAGCTTCGCCAATGACATAACTTGAAATCCACCAGAATCAGTTAATATTGGCCTGTTCCAATTCATAAATTTATGTAGCCCACCCAATTTTGATATCACATCTTCTCCTGGGCGCAGCATTAGATGATATGTATTTCCCAATATTATTTCCGCTCCTGTTTTAACCAGAGATTCTGGGAGCATTGCCTTCACAGTAGCTAAAGTTCCAACAGGCATAAATGCAGGTGTTGTAATTTCCCCATTTGCAGTTGAAATGACTCCATTTCTTGAATCATTGCAAGTATCTACTATTTTAAAATGTAAAGACATTTAAATATAAATTACTTATTAAGATTCCATGATTTTTCTCTTCCTATCTCTCCTAATTTTTTTAGGTTGAGTTGGTCTGTTGATTCTAGGCTTAATGAATTTATCTATACTCCCTATTAAGTTATCCATGTGCTTTGTAAAAAAATGATCCGCTCCATCAACTGCAGCATATTCAATTTCTGCATTTCTTTGCTTTGATAATTTTTCGTAAAGAGCATACGTATCCCCTTCTTTAGCTATATCATCTTCTGTACCTTGAACAATTAACCCTGGTGCTGGACATGGAGATAAAAAACCAAAATCATGTGATGATGCTGGAGGAGCTATAGCAACAAACCCGTCTATTTCAGGTCTTCTCATTAATAATTGCATGGCAATCCACGCTCCAAAAGAAAATCCTACAATCCAATAACTTGAAGCTTCAGGATTTTTTGATTGCAACCAATCCATCGCAGTTGCAGCATCTATTAATTCCCCATTGCCATGATCAAAATTCCCCATTGATTTTCCTACACCTCTAAAATTAAATCTCAAAACTGAAAAGTTATTTTTAACGAAAGTATGAAATGTGTGATACACAACTTTATTATTCATTGTTCCACCATGCAATGGATGCGGATGCAATACAAGTGCCGCTGGAGCAAATTTCTCTTCTCCCTTATAATATTTACCTTCTACTCTACCTGCTTCGCTATTGAAAATTATTTCTTTTATCATTTTATAAAAAATACTATTAATTGTCTTATAATTAAGTTAAATACTATGAAAAATCAAAATAAAATTAACAATGAAAAGAATTTATTTTGATCATAACGCAACTACACCTATTAATGATAAGGTCAAGAGCGCTATGGATAGCATATGCAATATTGCTTTAAACTCCTCATCATTACATTATCATGGACGTTATGCGAGAAAAATTTTAGAAAATTCAAGGGATATTATAAAAAATAGGCTTGGCTTGGATAACACTCATGAATTAATTTTTACCAGTGGATGCACTGAAGCCAATAATTTAGCACTACACAATTTTTCTGAGGTTAAAAAAATCTGTAGCTGTATTGAACATCCAGCTGTAATTAATGTGATTGGTGAAGGAATTATTCCTGTGGACAATAATGGTATAGTCAATATTGATTACATTGAAAATTATCTTATAGAAAACAATACTAAAAAATTATTAGTATCTGTTATGTATGCAAATAATGAGATAGGTACTATCCAGCCTATTCAAAAAATTGCCCAACTTGCAAAAAAATATAACTTCATCTTTCATTGCGATATAACTCAAGCAATTGGTAGGATAGATGTCGATTTAACTGATATTGATTTGATTACATTTAGTTCTCATAAATTTGGTGGACCAGTAGGTTCAGGAGCATTAATTTATAACAAAATCTTGGATTTAAAACCTATGGTTTTTGGTGGAGGGCAAGAATTTAGATTAAGATCTGGAACGCAAAATATAACTGCTATACACGGCATGGCCACTGCATTTGAATTAATTGATGATATTAAGGAAAATTTCACAAAAATAAAACAGTTGCAACAACATTTAGAGCAATCCTTAAAAGATATAAAAAATGATGTGGTAATCTTCGGAGAAAAAGCTGCTAGATTGCCAAATACTTCATCAATTTCGATGCCAAAAGCTACCCCAGAAACGCAATTGATATTTTTTGATTTAAATGGAATATCTTTAAGTGCTGGCTCTGCTTGTTCCTCAGGAAAAATTGATATACCAAGAATTCAATTATCAATGGGATATCCTCAAGAAATTGCAACTAATTCAGTTAGAGTCAGTTTAGGACCTAATAATACAATTGGCGATATAGATGTGTTCGTCAGTTTATGGAAAAACCTTTACCTTAGAAACAACTAGCTTATACCTTATTTTCTTTTTTAGTTTCCGCCCTTTGTTTTGCTAATTCACTAATATAATTAAGATCAGATTGCGTACACAAACCCAATAACACAGGATCTTTAGCACGAAGATTGCTGTAATTCCAATGAGTTTTGGTACGAATTAAGTTTATAGTATTTTTCGTTGTACCTATTAGTTTAGATATTTGAGCATCTGTCAACTCAGGACAATTTTTCAATATCCATGCAATAGCATTAGGCTTATCCTGCCTTCTTGCAACCGGTATATATTTTCCTTTTTTATTACTTACCTCTTGTTCCTTCATTAATTTAATAGCTGAAGGAGAAAGCGCAATACTAGCATTTGGATCATTCTCACATCTGGTTATTTCTTCCAAAGTAATTTGCCCATGGATAACCGGATCCACCCCTTTAATTCCCCTAGCAACCTCACCATCAGCAATACCCTGCACTTCCAATACATGCAGTCCACAAAAATTTGCTATTTGATCAAAAGTAAGACCTGTGTTTTCCACCAACCATACTGCCGTTGCCTTTGGCATCAAAGGATAATTCATACTATTTTTTACAAAAAATTTTAAT